>CANBTQ010000041.1 GCA_947372425.1 Comamonadaceae bacterium
CACTACAAGGTCAAGGGCGCCAACAACGGCGAACGCGGCCTCGAAATTGCGATCGCCGAGCCGCAGCCCGACCTGATCCTGCTCGACATCATGATGCCCGGCATGGACGGCTACGAGGTCTGCGAGCGCCTCCAAAGCAACCCGCGCACGTCCGGCATACCGGTGATCTTTCTCACCGCCCGCAGCGAGCTCGAAGACGAAGAGCGCGGCTTCGCGCTCGGCGCGGTGGACTACATCACCAAGCCCATCAGCCCCTCGATCTGCCTGGCGCGCCTGCGCACGCACCTGACCCTGAAGGCGACGGCCGATTTTCTGCGCGACAAAAATGTGTTTCTGGAAACCGAGGTCTCCAAGCGCACGCGCGAGGTCAATGCCATCCAGGACGTCACCATTCTGGCCATGGCCTCGCTGGCCGAAACGCGCGACTCCGACACCGGCAACCACATCCGGCGCACCCAGCACTATGTGCGCGCACTGGCCTGGAAGCTGTCCTCGCACCCGCGCTTTCGCGACTACCTGACGGTGGCCACCATCACCATGCTGTTCAAGTCGGCACCGCTGCACGACATCGGCAAGGTCGGCATACCCGACCGCATCCTGCTCAAAAAAGGCCGGCTGACGCCGGAAGAGTTTGAGATCATGAAGACCCACACCACCCTGGGCCGGGACGCCATTGCGCATGCGGAAGCCGCGCTGGGGCTGGAGGTGGCCTTCCTCACCATGGCCAAGCAGATTGCCTATTCGCACCAGGAGAAGTGGGACGGCTCCGGCTACCCCGAAGGCCTGCGCGGCGATGCCATTCCCATCCCCGCACGCCTGATGGCGGTGGCCGATGTGTACGACGCGCTGATCAGCCGGCGTGTCTACAAGGAACCCATGCCGCATCCAGAGGCCGTGGACATCATCAAGCGCACCAGCGGCCAGCACTTTGATCCGGACGTGGTGGAAGCGTTTGTGCAAATCCACCCACAGTTCTATGCTATTGCCCTGACCTATGCGGACAGCGAGAACGACTTGCAACGCAAGGCCGAATACATCCAGAACAGCCAAGAGAAAAAACCATGAAAAACGACAATCTGTCCCCGGCCGAACTGGCCATCCGTGATGCCGCCCGCGACTACCACCGCTACCCCACGCGCGGCAAGATTGCGGTCAACGCCACCAAGCCCCTGGCCAACCAGCGTGACCTGTCCCTGGCCTACAGCCCTGGCGTGGCCTACCCCTGCCTGGACATCCAGGCGGACCCGTCCCTGGCCTATGAGTACACCAGCCGCGGCAACCTGGTGGGCGTCATCACCAACGGCACCGCCGTGCTGGGCCTGGGCGACATCGGCCCGCTGGCCGGCAAGCCGGTGATGGAGGGCAAGGGCTGCCTGTTCAAGAAGTTTGCCGGCGTCGATGTGTTTGACATCGAGCTCAACGAGCGCGACCCCGACAAGCTGGTGGACATCATTGCCGCCATGGAGCCCACGCTGGGCGGCATCAACCTCGAAGACATCAAGGCGCCCGAGTGCTTTTACATCGAGCAAAAGCTGCGCGAGCGGCTGAACATTCCGGTCTTCCATGACGACCAGCACGGCACCGCCATCATCTCCAGCGCCGCCCTCTTGAACGGTCTGGAGCTGGTTGGCAAAAACATCGCCGATGTCAAAGTGGCGGTGTCCGGTGCCGGCGCCGCCGCCCTGGCCTGTCTGGATGTGATGGTGGGCCTGGGCGTCCAGCGCAAGAACGTCTATGTGTGCGACTCCAAGGGTGTGATCTACGAGGGCCGCCCCGGCGGCTACGACGAGTCCAAGCAGCGCGTGGCACAACAAACCGCATGCCGCACCCTGGCCGATGTGGTGGATGGCGCCGATGTGTTCCTGGGCTGTTCCACCGCCGGTGTACTCACCGCGGCCATGGTCAAGACCATGGCGCGCCAGCCCATCATCCTGGCGCTGGCCAACCCCGAGCCCGAAATCCGCCCCGAACTGGCCAAGGCCGCGCGGCCCGACTGCATCATCGCCACCGGCCGCTCGGATTACCCGAACCAGGTCAACAACGTGCTGTGCTTCCCCTACATCTTCCGCGGCGCGCTCGACTGCGGTGCCACCAAGATCACCGAGGCCATGAAGCTGGCCTGCGTGCGCCAGATTGCCGACCTGGCCAAGGCCGACATCAGCGAGGAAGTGGCCACCGCCTATGCCGGCAAGGAGCTGGTGTTCGGGCCGGATTATTTGATCCCCACCCCGTTTGACTCGCGCCTGATTTTGCGCATTGCCCCGGCCGTGGCCCAGGCCGCGGCCGACTCCGGCGTGGCGGTGCGCCCGATTGCCGACATGGAGGCCTACCGCCAGCAGCTCTCGCGCTTTGTCTACCAGACCGGCATGTTCATGCAGCCGGTGTTCACCGCCGCCAAGGGCGTGCCGCTGGAGGCCAAGCGTGTGGCCTATGCCGAGGGCGAAGACGAGCGCGTGCTGCGCGCGGTGCAGGTGGTGGTGGACGAGGGCCTGGCCCAACCGATTCTGGTGGGCCGCCCGGCCGTGATCGAGGCGCGCATCAAGAAGGCCGGCCTGCGCCTGCGTCCGGGCCAGGACTTCACGGTGGTCAACCCCGAGGACGACCCGCGCTTCAAGCAGTACTGGGAGACCTACCACCACATCATGGGCCGCGACGGTGTCTCCATCGAAGCCGCCAAGGCCGCCGTGCGCCGCTCCAGCACCACCATTGCCTCGCTGATGGTCAAGCTGGGCGATGCCGATGCCATGCTCTGCGGCCTGGTGGGCCGCTTTGACGTGCACCTGGACCATGTGCGCGACATCATCGGCGTGCGCCCTGACGCCACCTGCCTGGCCACGCTCAATGCGCTGATGCTGGAACACCGCACCCTGTTCATTGCCGACACCTATGTCAATGAAGACCCGGACGCCCAGCAGCTCGCCGAGATCGCCCTGATGGCAGCCGAAGAGGTGCAGCGCTTCGGCCTGCCGCCCAAGGTGGCCTTTATGTCGCACTCCATGTACGGCAGCTCGCGCCGCAAGTCGGCCCTCAAGATGCGCCAGGCCTATGAGCTGTTCCGCACGATGGCGCCGCACATCGAATGCGATGGCGAACTCCAGGGCGATGCCGCCTTGAACGAAGACATGCGCAACAACATCCTGCTGGGCGGCAAGCTGCAGGGCGAGGCCAACATCCTGATCTGCCCGAATCTGGACGCGGCCAACATCCTGTTCAATGTGCTCAAGGTGATAGGCGGCCATGGCGTGACCGTAGGCCCCATTCTGCTGGGTGCGGCGGCTTCGGCCCATGTGCTCACGCCCTCGGCCACGGTGCGCCGGGTGGTCAACATGACGGCGCTGGCCGCCGCCCACTCGACCCTGCAGGCCGGGCGCTGAAGCACAGGATCTGCCCATGCCCCGTTTCGCCGCCAACCTCAGCATGCTGTTTACCGAGGTGCCGTTCCTGGACCGCTTTGCACTGGCCGCCCGGGCCGGCTTCACGGCAGTGGAGTTTCTGTTTCCCTATGCCTTTGCAGCCGCAGACATCCGCCAGCGCCTGGACGACAACGGCCTGCAACTGGTGCTGCACAACCTGCCGGCCGGCGACTGGGACGCCGGCGACCGCGGCATGGCCTGCGACCCGCAGCGGGTGGCCGAGTTCCGCCGCGGCGTGGCGCAAGGCATCGCCTCGGCGCAGGCGCTGGGCGTGCCGCAGCTCAACTGCCTGGCCGGCAAGGCGCCGGCCGGTGTCAGCGCAGCCGAACTGCGCGACACGTTCATCAGCAACCTGGCCTTCACTGCCGACGCCTTCCGCACAGCCGGCCTGCGCCTGCTGATCGAGCCCATCAACTTCTACGACATCCCCGGCTTCTACCTGAACCGCACGGCGCAGGCGCTGGAGATTCTGGACGCGGTGGGCGCCGACAACGCCTTCGTGCAATACGACATCTACCACGCGCAGCGCATGGAGGGCGAACTGGCCGCCACGCTGAGCCGGCACCTGGCACGCATTGCCCACATCCAGCTGGCCGACAACCCGGGCCGCAACGAGCCGGGCACGGGCGAGATCCACTACCCCTTTTTGTTTGCCCACCTGGACCGCATCGGCTATACCGGCTGGATAGGCTGCGAATACAAGCCCGCCGGCAGCACCGCCGCCGGCCTGGGCTGGATGCAAACCCTGGCCCCTGCCAGCCGGTAAGCCGGCCCGCTTCGGGCATGATGCGCGCATGCAATCCGCCGCCCCCCAAACCCTGCTGCGCCACATGCTGGACGCCGCCATCGCCTCGGCCCAACCGGCCCTGCGCATCCCCGCCTTTCTGCCCCGCCCGGAACAGGTGGGCAGCGGGCGCCTGATCGTGATCGGCGCCGGCAAGGCCTCGGCCGCCATGGCCCGCGCCGTGGAAGACCACTGGAGCGGCCCGCTCTCGGGCCTGGTGGTCACACGCTACGGCTATGCCGTGCCCTGCCAACGCATTGAGATTGTGGAAGCCGCCCACCCGGTGCCCGATGCCGCCGGCCTGCAGGCCGCGCAGCGCATGCTGCAGGTGGTCAACAACCTGCAGCCCGAAGACTGGGTGCTGTGCCTGATCTCGGGCGGCGGCTCCTCGTTGTTGCCCCTGCCCCTGCCCGGCCTGACGCTGGAAGACAAGCAGGCCGTCAACCGCGCGCTGCTCAAGTCCGGCGCCACCATCTCCGAGATGAACTGCGTGCGCCGCCACCTGTCGGCCATCAAGGGCGGACGCCTGGCTGCGGCCTGCCATCCGGCCCGTGTGCTCACGCTCCTGATATCGGACGTGCCCGGCGACAACCCCATGGACATTGCCTCCGGCCCCACGGTGGCCGACACGGCCAGCTGCGCCGACGCACTGGCCATCCTGCGCCGCTATGCCATGGACGTGCCAGAGGCCGTGCGCGCGGTGCTGGAAAGCGGTGCCGGTGAAAGCATCAAGCCCGGCGACCCGCGCCTGGCGCGCTGCGAAACGCGCACCATTGCCGCACCGCAAATGGCGCTGGAAGCCGCCGCTGCCGTGGCGCGCGCCGCCGGCTATGCCGCGCACATTCTGGGCGACGCCATTGAGGGCGAGGCCAGCGAAGTGGCCAAGGTGCATGCCGGCATTGCGCAGCAGGTGGCACAGCACGGCCAGCCCTTTGCCGCGCCCTGCGTGCTGCTCTCAGGCGGCGAGACCACCGTCACCCTGCGCGGCAAGGGCCGGGGCGGACGCAATGTGGAATTTTTGCTGGCCCTGGGCCTGGCCCTGCGCGGCCAGGCCGCCACCCATGCACTGGCAGCCGACACCGATGGGGTGGACGGACAGGAAGAAATTGCCGGCGCCCTGCTCACGCCCGACAGCCTGGAGCGGGCCCGCGCACTGGGCCTGAACGCGCACGACTTTTTGCAGAACAACGATGCCCACAGCTTCTTTCAGCGCCTGGGTGATTCGGTCATCACCGGGCCCACGCTGACCAATGTGAACGACTTCCGGGCAATCGTAATCGGCGCGCTCTAGCAGCATGAAAAACGGCGCCGGGTGGCGCCGTCGGGTCAGGGCTGTTTGGCGCCGGCGGGCAGCGGCTTCTTCTGCGTGAACTTGGCCGCTGCTTCAGCCAGCTTGCGTTTGCGCTCCAGGTTGAGCCGCTCCAGCTCCGCGTGGTTGCTCTTCTTCATGTGGGGGTCTTTGCCGAATACGCCTGCCATAGTGTGGGTTCCTTTGCTTCAGTCTAACTGAAGGGCCGCAGGGCAAGGCCCCTGCAAGAGCCGGGCCCGATTGCGAACTTCACCCAAACTTCACCTGGGCCGGTAAACGCATGCGGGTGGAACGCGTTGTAGGTGCAGGGCTTCAGTTTTTTGAAACCCGCTGCAAACTGCAAAAAGGAAATTCTCATGCGTTCACCCGTTCGTGCTCTTACTATCGCTCTCGGCCTGTTCTGCGCGGCATCCGCATTCGCGCAGACCGCTGCGCCAGTGGCCAAGGCAAGCGCACCGGCCGCCGTTGCCGCCCCTGCAACCGTCGCCCCGGCTGCCAAGCCGGCCGTGACACCCGCCGCCAAGCTTGCTGCACCTGCTGCCGCGGCTGTGGCCGCCGGTGGTGGCGAAGGCAAGGTCTGGGTAAACACCAAGTCCAAGGTCTACCACTGCGAGGGCGCCAAGTCCTACGGCAAAACCAAGACCGGCGAATACATGACCGAAGCCGATGCCAAAGCCAAGGGCAACCACGGTGACCACGGCAAGACCTGCGGCAAGTAAGCCCCCAGTTCCTCTCCGTACCCAAGGGCGCTCAGGCGCCCTTTTTTTGTGGGCGGCTAGCGGTTCAGCGCCTGTGCAATCTTGCGTGTGGCGTAGCGCGGTGAGAACTTGCCGAGGATGGTCAACAACTTGTTCTTCAAGCCGGGGATGGCGATGGTCTGGTTGCGCTCAAAGGCGGCCAGACCAACGCGCGCCACATCCAGCGCAGACTGCGCACCCAGCTTGAACAGCCCCACCCCTTCCATCCCGGCGGCGGACACGAAACCGGTGTGGGTGGGGCCGGGGCAGAGGCAGCTCACATGCAGCTGCGTGCCGCCCACTTCCTCATGCAAGGCCTCGGTGTAGGACAGCACAAAAGCCTTGCTGGCGTAGTACACAGCCATGTTGGGCCCGGCCTGGAATGCCGCGGTGGAGGCCACATTGAGCACGCCGCCGGTATTGCGCGCCAGCATGCCGGGCAGCAGCAGGCGCGTGAGGTGAACCAGGGCATGGATATTGACCTGCACCATGTCCAGCTGGCGCTGCGTGTCCAACGTGGCATGCGGGCCCATCAGGCCGAAGCCGGCGTTGTTGACCAGCACGTCGATGTGCAGATTGCGCCGGCCCAGCTCCTGCACGATGGCCGCCGGGGCCTGCGGGTCCGCCAGATCGGCCTCCAGCACCTGGGCCGCAATCTTGTGCTGCGTCTGCAATTCTGCAGCCAGGGTTTCCAGTGCCTGGCGGCCCCGGGCCAGCAGCACCAGGTTGTGGCCCTGCTGGGCAAACAGGCGGGCCAGTTCCATGCCGATGCCGGACGAGGCGCCCGTGACCAATACCGTGTGTTTCATCATCCAATGGCTCCTTGGTTTTGCAGATTGGTTAAGGCGTTCAGGGCCTGCGCAGCCGACTCTACCGGCACAAACAGGTGGTCGTGGTAAGCCCCGGCGACCACGTTGCAGCTGATGCCGGCATCGCCCAGGGCGGCTGCAAAGGCAGCGGTCAGGCCTACCGCGTTCAGATCGGAATGCACATTGAGCGTGATCCACGCGCAGCGGAACAGCACGGTCAGGCCCAGTTGCAGCGCTTGCGCTTCGGTCACGATCACGGTGAGGCCTTCACGCTCCTGCATGGTGGCAACCACAGGGATGTGCCCCAGCGCTGTGCCGTGCGGCACGCAGGCATAGGCATAGACACCCGCGTTCAGCACGGGCTCCATGCGGGAGAGGAGAACGGCAAGATTGGAGATGGCTTGTGTCATGTTGTCGGCTGTGCCTGCGAAGACCGCACCATGCTACGCTGATTGCCGCATCCCTGCTGCGGCGACGCCCGCCATGACCGGCACGCGCGCGGCGCCGGTAACCCTGCTGCGCACGCAGGCTCTGCCGGCAGTTTGCAAATGCCACGGATCTCGACGAGACTGTTCGCAAAACATAACGCAAGGGGGACAGCATGAAACTTCCATCACAGGTCTTTGCGTACACCGCGCTTTGCGTCGTTTTGCAACTGGCCTGGCTGCCGGCCCTGGCGCAGCGCTCGGGCGTTGCCACCGGTGTCGGGCTTGACGTCTGCGAGCGGGTTCTGACCAGCATGCAGGATGCGCATGTGCAGAGCCACTACACGCAGTGGATGGTCGGTTACCTGTCCGGCTACAACCTCTTTGGCAACCAGAAGCAGCTGGAAGAAATACCCGACGAAGCGGCCATGGATGTCTACCTGCAGCAGTACTGCCACGAGCACCCGTTTGACAAAGTCATCTGGGCCAGCATGGCCCTGATCACCGACCTGGGTGGCTACCGCCCGCCCTACATGAAGAAGTAGCGCGGCGCAGCGGCGCCAGGCGTCGATACTAGGGGCCATGCCCCAAACCGACAACACCCCCGAAGCCATCCACGAAGCCCGCGTGTGGCGTGACGAGCGCTGGACCGCGCGCGTCATCAAAAACGAAGACGACGACGGCTGGGCCGTGGCCATGACGCTGCACACCGAATCCGAGCCGGCGCTGGTGGGCCCCTGGACCATGGGCCGTGACAAGAAGAACCCCAAGCCGCTGGATGTGTCGGCCTTTCACACGCTGGTGAAGACCGCCAACGAGGTGCTGCGCCGCCACGAGCAGCAGCTGTATGCCCAGCTCAACCGCAATGTCACGGTCAGCGTAGGGGGTAGGCGCGTGCAGGTGGCGCTGGCCATCGTGCCCGACGAAGAGGGTGCTACCGCGTCGTTGCGGGCGCTGGATGACTTTGACGTGGAGCTGGGCCGCGTGGCCGTGCCACCCACGTTCAAATTGACGGTGGCCAGTGCCACGGCCTGGGCTGAATCCGGTTTTGTGCGGCCGGCCTGAGGCCCTGCATTTTTCAGGGCCAAACCGGGTCGCCCTAGTATCATCCGCCTCAACAGCCACGCAAGGAGCGCACCATGGGTTTGATGGACTTCATCAAGAAACAGTTTATTGATGTCATTCAATGGACTGAAGAGTCGGACGGCACGCTGGCCTGGCGCTACCCCATGCAGGACATGGAAATCCAGAACGGCGGCGTGCTGGTGGTGCGCGAATCGCAGATGGCCTTGTTTGTCAACGAAGGCAAGGCCGCCGATGTGTTTGGCCCCGGCACCTACAAGCTGACCACGCAAACCCTGCCGCTGCTGACCAACCTGAAGAACTGGGACAAGCTGTTCGAGTCGCCCTTCAAGAGCGATGTGTACTTCTTCAGCACGCGCCAGCAGATCGACCAGAAGTGGGGCACGCCGCAACCCATCACCATCCGCGACGCCGACTTTGGCGCCGTGCGCCTGCGCGCCTTTGGCAACTACAGCTTCCGCATCGCCACGCCGGCGCTGTTCCATACCGAGATTTCCGGCACGCGCGAGCGCTACACGGTGGAAGACGTGGACGGCCAGTTGCGTGGCCTGGTGCTGCAGAACATCAGCAACGCGATTGCCGGCAGCGGTGTGGCCTTTCTGGACCTGGCGGCCAACCAGCTCAGCTTTGCCCAGGCGCTGAGCAAACAGCTGGCACCGGAGTTCGAGAAGATTGGTCTCAAGCTCGAAGCCATGACGGTGCAAAGCGTGTCCCTGCCCGAAGAGTTGCAGAAGGTGATGGACCAGAAGATCGGCATGGGCATGGTGGGCGGTGACATGGGCAAGTTCATGCAGTACCAGACAGCGCAGGCCATCCCGAAATTTGCCGAAGGCGCGGGCCACGGCGGCGGCATTGCCGGTGACGCCATGGGCCTGGGCGCCGGGGTGGCGCTGGGCCAGGTACTGGCGCAAAACCTGCAGGCCGGCTTGCAGGCCGCACCGGCTGCTGCGGCAGCTGTCGGCATGAAGCCCGAGGACGTGATGGCCACGCTGGAGAAGCTGGCCGAGCTCAAGGGCAAAGGCATACTCACCCAGGACGAGTTTGACGCCAAGAAGGCCGAGCTGCTCAAAAAGCTGGTGTAGCCCGGCCGGCGTCTGAGTGGCAACCGACAACGCGCAACGCAGCTACCGGGCACCCTGCCCGGGTTGTGGTGCGCCGGTTGATTTCCGCAGCGCGCAAAGCACCCACGCGATTTGCGGCTACTGCCAGAGCATGGTGGTGCGCGAGGGCGAGGTGCTCAAGCGCATCGGCAAGATGGCCGAGCTGTTTGACGACCACAGCCCGCTGCAGTTGCAAGCGTCAGGCACCTGGAACGGCCAGGGCTTCAGCCTGGTGGGCCGGCTGCAATACCAATACGGTGAAGGCACCTGGACCGAGTGGCATGCGCTGCTGGCCGACGGCAGCAGCGCCTGGCTGGCCGAAGACAACGGTGCCTATGTGTTCAGCAGCCCGCAGCCGCAGCAACGCGAACTGCCGGCGCCCGAATTTTTCCGCATAGGCGCCAGCACGGCCATCAACGGCAAGCCCTTTGGCGTGGCCTCCAACCAGCCGGTGGCGCTGAAGTCGGCCCAGGGCGAACTGCCGCACATGCCCGAGCTGGGCCGCAGCTTTGCCCTGGTCGAGCTGCGCAGCCAGAGTGCCGAGGCCGGCGGCGGCGCCGAGGTGCTGAGCATTGACTACAGCCACACGCCGCCCGAGGTCAGCGCCGGGCGTGCGGTGCGGCTGGAAGACCTGCAGCTGGTCGGCCTGCGCGATGCCTCCAGCAAAGAAGAAAAGGGCCGGCAGTTCAACTGCCCCAGCTGCGGCGCCGCCTTAAGCCCGCTGCTGGCCACCACCCAGAGCATGACCTGCAGCGCCTGCCACAGCCTGATTGACCTGTCGCAGGGCATTGGCGGCGAGCTCAAACACGCGACGCAGGACGAGCCGGTGCAGCCCCTGATTGCACTGGGCAGCAACGGCACACTGCAGGGCGTAGAGTGGCAGGTGGTGGGCTACCAGCACCGCATGGGCCAGGCCCCCACCGACAGCGACGAGCAGTTCGGCTGGGAGGAATACCTGCTGTTCAACACCAAGCGCGGTTTCAGCTTTCTGGTCGACAGCAGCGAGGGCTGGAGCATGGTGCAACCGGCCACCGGCGCACCGGTGGTCAGCAGCAATGGCCAGAGTGCGAGCTACCTGGGCACGCGCTACCAGCTCAAGGAAAGCTACAACGCCGAAACCAATTTTGTGCTGGGCGAGTTCTACTGGCAGGTGCAGCGCGGCCAGAAGACCAGCAACCGCGACTACGCCAATGGCAAGAGTCTGCTGTCGATGGAGCAGTCGGCGCAGGAGCTGACCTGGTCGGTGGGCGGCCAGATTGCCAGCGATGCGGTGGCCCAGGCCTTCCGGCTGCAGGACAAAAAAGAGTTGCTGCAGCGCAGTGACGTCAAGCCCTTTGCAGCAGCCGACGCCATCTGGATGCGGCCGGACTTCTGGGTCTTTGTGCTGATCGTGCTGGTCATCCTGTCCATCACCACCTGCTCCAGCAACTGCGACCCGACGCTGCAGAACTGCAGCGGCAGCGGTGTGCGCACCTCGGGCGCATCGTTCGGCGGCTTCTCTACCGGTGGCGGACACAAGTAGCGCCGCACGCCCGCCGCACCAGGCCTACTTCTTCAGCTGGGCGTTGTGCTTCTTGTTGAAGATCTTTTCGCTCTGCTCATTCTCTGCCGTCTGTATGCCGGCCTGCTCGGCGGCGCCCACATGTCCGTTGGCGGCGGCGCGCGCCTCCTTGCGGTCCACGCGGGCCTGGCCACGCTCCAGCTTGCCCACCTCGTGATTGGTCAGCGCGCCGGACTTCACACCCTGCTCAATGCGGGCTTGCTGGTTGACGTCGCGCTGCACGTCGGCCTGCATGCGCTGCGACGAAGCGGATTGCGGGTTGCCCTTCACACCATTGCTCTCGGCCGCCTGGATGTTCTGGCTGGCCCGGTTCTGTGCGCGCCGCAGTTGCGCCCGTTCCTGCGGACTGAGTGAGCCGTCCTTCAGGTCCTTGGCCTGCAAGCGGTCAATCCGGGCTTGCTGGCGCTCCAGGCGGCCGGCTTCCTTGGTGTTGAGCTGGCCATCCTTCAGACCGGCCTCGATGCGGGTTTGCTGGTTGACATCGCGCTGCACGGTGTCGGCCGTGGTTTGCGCAAAGGCGCTGACGCTGCCAAGGGCGATGAGCAGGCTGGAGAGCAGGGTACGGGTTTTCATGGGTTACCTTGATGGAGTTGAAAGCCGGATCGGCTGCCTGTCCAACGGCCGCCGCAGCGAGGCAGCCTACACAAAACGGCTTTGCACTTGTTACCGGCGGTAAAGCGCCGGCCCTTCACAACGTGGAGGGCGCGTCGGCCTCGGGCAACTGGATCATGCCGGTGTGGTAGTTGTAGCGGTAGACCTCGGCATGGCGGCCCCACTCGATGGCCACGTTGAGCACGCGTTCGGCCTCGTCCTTGTCCAGGCTGTCGCGCAGCAGGGCCAGGAAATGCTCTTCCTTGAGCTCGCCCGAGGGGTCTTGCAAGAGGCTGTGCTGGATGTGCGCGGCCAGGGGCACGCGCTTGAGCAACTGCCTGCCAAACAGGACCTGGCGTTCATCGTATTCGGCCGCCACATACTGTTTGCCCAGATCGGTGACGGCCACATCGCCGCCTTCGAGCAGGGCAAACTCCAGCAGCGCCAGGGCCTCGGCGGCCGGCAGCAGTTCCTCGTCGGTGAGCTCGGTTTCTTCGCCCAGTTGCGGCAGGTCGGCGTGGCCCAGAAAGGGGTCGTCCATCAGGCGCTCCAGCAAACCTTCCATGAGGCTGATGTCGGCCTCGGGCAGACGCTCGTCCAGGCGCAGCGGCTCCACCGTCTTGCCGGTGCGCACCCGGCCGGCCGTCATCACGGCATAGATCTCGTCCACCAGCATGCGCACCTCGGGGCTGTCGGCGTCGCGCGGGCGTGGCAGATCAACCTTCATCTCGTAGCGCACCCGGCCCGGGTCGCTGGCAAATATCAGCACGCGGTCGGCCATCATGATGGCCTCCTGGATGTTGTGCGACACCACCAGAATCGCCTTGGTGGAGATCTGCTCTTCCTCCCACAGCTCCAGGATGTCGTCGCGCAGGCGCTCACCGGTCAGCACGTCCAGCGCGGAGAAGGCCTCGTCCATCAGCAGCACATCCGGGTCCACCACCAGGGCGCGCGCAATGCCCACGCGCTGGCGCATGCCGCCGGAGAGTTCGCGTGGCAGCGCGCCCTCGAAACCGGCCAGGCCAATCATGTCGATCACCTTCTCGGCGCGCTGCGCGCGCTCGGCCGCAGACACGCCGCGTGCCTCCAGGCCGATCTCCACGTTCTGCTGCACCGTCAGCCAGGGGAACAAGGCAAACGACTGGAACACCATGCTGATGCCGCGCGCCGGGCCATACAGGGGCTGGCCGCGGTAGAGCACGTCGCCGCGGTCGGCCATGACCAGGCCGGCCATGATGCGCAAGAGCGTGGATTTGCCCGAGCCGGACTGGCCCAGCAGGGCCACGATTTCGCGCTCGCGCAGCGTGAAGTCCACGTTGTCCAGCACGGTGCGCGGTGCACCGTCGGCCGAGCTGAAGGACTTGCCGACCCCTTTCAAATTCACAATGGTCTGGTTCATAGCAGGGTTCTCAGAAATGCATGCGGTCTTCGGCCATGCGGTAGAGCCGGCGCCAGACATAGTGGTTGAGCGTCATCACGTACACGCACATCACGCCAATCCCCAGGGCAATGCGCGGGAAGTCGCCGGTGGCCGTCATCTCGGCGATGTAGCTGCCAATGCCGTGGGCCTGCACCGTGGTGCTGCCCCAGGTGACGTACTCCGACACGATACTGGCATTCCAGGAGCCGCCGCTGGCCGTGATGGCGCCGGTGACAAAGCTGGGGAACACCGCCGGCAGCAGGTAGCGGCGCCAGCGCAGCGAACCGCGCAGGCCGATGTTGCGGGCAGCAAAACGCAGCTCGGTGGGAATGGTGGAGGCGCCTGCAATCACGTTGAACAGCAGATACCACTGCGTGCCGAAAATCATCAGCGGCGACAGCCAGATGTCCGGCGTGAGCTTGAAATGCACAATGCCCAGCACAAACACCGGGAACATCAGATTGGCCGGAAAGGCTGCCAGAAACTGCGCCACGGCCTGCACCCGCGCGGCAATCTTGGGGTTCATGCCGATCCAGATGCCCACCGGCACCCAGACCAGGGCCGCCAGCAGAATCAGCACCATCACCCGCAGCAGGGTGTAAAAGCCCAGCACAAAGACGTGGCCCACCTCACCCCAGCCCACCTCGGTGTGGATGAAATCGGCCAGGCGCCAACTGGCGAACAGAATGAGTGCCGCCAGCGCCGCATCCCAGGCGCGCACCAGGTTTTGCGAAGGCTCCAGCGTGCGGGCCTTGATGGAGGTGCCGTCATGGTGGCGGCGAAACAGGCCGAAGCTGCGGTTCAGCAGACTGGCAAAACCATCGCCCAGGGTCTGCAGGCGCTCGGTGCGGCGCAGCCAGGTCAGCAGCCAGGAGGTCTGCTCCTGCGCGCCGCCGATCTCCTCGAAGCGAAATTTGTCGGCCCAGGCCAGCAGCGGGCGGAAGAACAGCTGGTCATACAGCAGCACACCCACCAGCATGGCACCCACGGCCAGACCGATGGCGCCCAGGTCCTTGGCCTCGATTGCCACCGCGATATACGAGCCTATGCCGGGCAGCTTGATGTTCTGGTTGGACACCGAGATGGCCTCCGAGGCCACCACAAAGAACCAGCCGCCGGACATGGACATCATCATGTTCCACAGCAGCGAGGGCATGGCGTAAGGCATGTCCAGACGCCAGAAGCGCTGCCAGCCGGAGAGCTGGAACACGCGCGAGGCCTCGGCCAGTTCGGCCGGCACGGTTCTAAAGCTCTGGTACAGGCTGAAGGCCATGTTCCAGGCCTGCGAGGTGAAGATGGCAAAGATGGCGGCGCACTCGACACCCACCAGGCTGCCCGGGAACAGGGCAATGAAGCCGGTCACGGTGATCGACAAAAAGCCCAGGATGGGAATGGACTGCAGGATGTCCAGCATGGGCACCAGAAACTTTTCAGCCGCGCGGTAGCGGCTGGCCAGCACGGCAAACACCACGCTGAAAACCAGCGAGGCGGCCAGCGCCATGAACATGCGCAAGGTGGTGCGCAGCAGGTAGTAGGGCAGGTAGGCCATGTCCAGCGAGATCGGCAGCTCGGTGCCGATCTGGTAGGGCGTGGCCATCTGGCGTGCGCCAAAGGCCATGACCACGATGATGGCCAGCACCAGGGGCAGCAGGGCCCAATCCCAGCGATTGCCTCCGGCTTCCACCACCTGGCGCGGGAAGAAGGTTTTCTGATCGGCCATGGGGAGATTTACTTTCTGTGTGCAGCGGCTCGCGAATTGTCCCCGATGTTGTGTGACGTTTTTGTGACTTGGCCGCCCTGCCACATACCGGCCCGCTTTTTGCCACGTAAAGCTTTTGTGAAGCTGCTGGGGCGTCAGGCAAGCCCCGCAGATTGGTCGCTACCATTCGGCACCCTCACAACGG
>CANBTQ010000042.1 GCA_947372425.1 Comamonadaceae bacterium
CAGACCATTGGCTTTCAGTAGCCGGACTTGGCGCCGGCCCGCCGCGTGGAGAAAAGACCCGTGGTTCGGGCGCCCTGTTTGCTGAAGCGCTCACGTCGCGCCACCTTGGGGTCCACCTTCAAAGGGCGGTACAGCTCAATGCGGTCACCGTCCCTTAGTCGCTGATCCGGTGCCTGTTTGCGGCCCCAGATACCGATTTGCAGGGCATCCACGACGTCATCGGGCAGGCCCTGCAGCAGCG
Source organism: Comamonadaceae bacterium (assembly GCA_947372425.1). GTDB lineage: Bacteria > Pseudomonadota > Gammaproteobacteria > Burkholderiales > Burkholderiaceae_C > Allorhodoferax. Next base: position 242 of record CANBTQ010000042.1, read on the forward strand.
AACTGGCGCGGATGGCATCCACCAAGCGGCAGCCGGACGAAAGTTGCAGCGCCACCTCCCGGCAATTCCGCGCCGCACTGCTAAAGCAGACGGTCACATGGACTGCCGCCTCAGTCGCCATAAACCTGCTGGGCCCGCTTGACGAAGGCTTCCACCAGGCTGGAGGCAATCTTGTCAAACACCGGGCCCACCAACTTGCCCAGCGTGGCGTTGTCAAAACCGTAGTTGAGGGTGAATTCGATGCGGCAGGCGCGCTGGCTGCCGTCGCCTATGGGCACAAAGTCCCAGGCGCCATCCAGGTTGGAGAACGGCCCCTTCACCAGTTTGAGTTCGACGCGGCTACCCTCCACGTGGAGGTTGCGGGTCTGGAACGTCTGCTTGACGCCGCTGAACGAAATGCCGATTTCGGCCAGCATGCCGTGCTCATCATGTTCCAGCACGGTGCCGCGATCGCACCAGGGCAAAAACTGCGGATACTGGGCTACGTCAATGACCAGCGCATACATTTCCTGGGGGCTGTACCAGATGAGGACGGACTTGTGAACAGTTTTCATAGAATCGGGGTATGCGCGGGATTGTAGACAAGCCGTGACAGTGCTCTTATCAAGGCGCGGCTTTCTTTTCGACCCTCAGTCCCCATTTCAGTTCCATGGCCAAAAAACCCGAAACCGCTACCCGCATTGCCGACAACAAAAAGGCCGCATTCAATTACTTCTTCGAGGAGCGGCTGGAGGCCGGCATTGTGCTCGAGGGCTGGGAAGTCAAGTCCCTGCGCGAAGGCAAGGTCCAGCTCACCGATGGCTACGTGGTGGTGCGCGGTGTTGAGCTTTTCATCATCGGCCTGCAGATTCACCCCCTGAACACCGCGTCCACCCACATCAGCCCGGACAAGGTGCGGACCAAGAAGCTGCTGCTGCACAAGGAACAGATCAAACGCCTGATCGGCAAAGTCGAGCAAAAGGGTTACACCCTGGTGCCCATCAACCTGCACTGGAAGGCCGGCAAGATCAAATGCGAAATTGCCCTGGCCAAGGGCAAGGCCGAGCACGACAAGCGCGACACCATCAAAGACCGCGAAGGCAAGCGCGAGGTGGAGCGGGCCATGAAGGACCGCAGCCGCTAGCCATAAAAAAAGCCCTCGCATGAGGGCTTTTTTCTGGGATGGCCGTAAAGCCGCCGGTATTAACCGCCCTTGCTGGGGCGCTTGCCCGGGTTCTTCTTGCTGCGGGTAGACACACCACGTTCCAGGCTGATGCGCTGGCCACGGCCGCCGGTGGGCAGCGTGAAACCAGGTTGTGTTGCGGGACGGGGAGAAGCCTTGCGGTCTGCTTCGGTAACGATTTTGTTGCCCATTTGGTTTTCCAGGAGAAATAAGTAAAAGACCCCCCTATTTGAACATTTTTTGAAAGCCTGTTTGCCAACGCCGTTCAGGCACTTCCCGCACAATGCCCGCATGCAAGCTTTTTACAGTGACCGCTTCGTGCTTCCGCTGCCGCCCGGCCACCGGTTTCCCATGGAGAAGTACCAGTTGTTGCGCGACCGCCTGACGCTGGAACTGCCCCAGGTCCGCATGCTCCAGGCCCCGGAGGCGACCGAGGGTGAATTGGCTCTCGCCCACCAACCCGACTACATCCAGGCCATCGCAGACGGCACGGTGGATGCCAAACTGGTGCGGGAGATCGGCTTCCCCTGGAGCCCGGCCATGGCGGCCCGGGCCCGGCGCTCGGTGGGTGGCACGCTGGCCGCCGGGCGCGCTGCCATGCACGAGGGGCTGGCGGCCAACCTGGCCGGTGGCACCCACCATTCCTATGCCCACAAGGGCGGCGGCTTTTGCGTATTCAACGACATGGCCGTCACAGCCCGGGTGTTGCAGGCCGAATGGGGCCGCCGCCACGGCAGCCGCAGCGCGCCGCTGCAGGTGGCCATCATTGACCTGGATGTGCACCAGGGCAACGGCACAGCCAGCATTTTTCGCAACGACAAGAGCGTTTTTACCCTGTCGCTGCACGGCGACAAAAACTTCCCCTTCCGCAAGGAAGACAGTGACCTCGACATCGCCCTGCCCGACGGCTGCGGCGATGGCGACTACCTGGCGGCCCTGGAAAACGCCCTGCTCGACCTGGAGGGCCGCTTCACACCGGGCGTGGTGCTGTACCTGGCCGGCGCCGACCCGCATGAGGGCGACAGGCTGGGCCGCCTGAAGCTCAGCTACGACGGCATGCAGGCACGCGACCGCCGCGTCTTCGACTGGTGCTTCACCCGCGGCCTGCCCTGCGTGTTTGCCATGGGCGGTGGCTATGGAAGCGACATCCGCACCACGGTGCAAGTGCAGACCAACACCTATGCCACTGCCGTGGAGTACTGGCAGCGCTGGCAAGCGCTGCCGGGCGCGCAGCGGCTCAGCGCCTGAGGTGCTAGCGGCTGCCGGTTCCCAAAAAGCGCTTCAACATTTCCCTGGACATCCCGCCCTCGCGTGCCACGTATTCCGACGTGGTCTGGTTTCTGGCCACCACAAAGGGAACGGCCAACACATGGAACCGGTTGATCAGGTCCGTGTTGGACTGGATACTGGCCTCCAGATAGGACGGGATAGCCTCGGCTGGCCCTGTGCTGACCGTGCGCGCCAGCACGGCGGACATCACCCGGTCCATATCCTCACGCGGACTGCTGGAGCTCAACAACAGGGCACTTTGAAGCTTGCTGCCACCATCAAAGAAATTAACCGGCACCCAGACAAACTGGATGGTTTGCGTCAGCCCCCGGGACTCTTCCCACAGCCGCGCACAGTGCAGGCATTGCGGGTCAAACATCACGTAGACCGTGTAATCGGATACGGCCGGGCCGATGGAGATTCCCTTGGCGCTCTTTTTCAAGGCTGCGTATTGCTCCGCGGCGGTCTTGATTGAGGCGCTTGGTGCGGGAACGGACGGGGCATCCGCTTTGGGCGTGCAGGCTGCAATCAGCAAGGTCCCCAGGCACAGGGCAAGCAGCAGGCGGGATGCTGCGGAAAGCCATTGCAGTTTTGCCATGTAATGAATCAAAGCCCCGGTTTGAAAAACCCTGCGCCGAATGGAGCGCACCAAAAACCCGTCAGGTACCAATCGCGTGGAAAATACCAGCACATGAATTTAAATCGCATGCTACCCCAGCCACTGCGCTGTGCACGCCAGCCTGCAGGCATGCGTTGCCGGGCCTGCAGACTCATCCACCGGCACGCCGCCGCGTGGCCCGCATGATGCAGCCCGACACCCCGGCATCGGCACCGCAGGCGCCTGGCTTCTGGCAGGCGTTTGCCTACTGGCTCAGGCTGGGCTTCATCTCCTTCGGCGGCCCGGCGGGACAAATTGCGCTCATGCATGAGGATCTGGTGGAACGCAGGCGCTGGATTTCCGAGCAGCGCTTTTTGCACGCGCTGAATTTCTGCATGGTGCTGCCCGGCCCGGAAGCCCAGCAGTTGGCCACCTACATCGGCTGGCTGATGCACAAAACCCGGGGCGGCCTGGTTGCCGGCGGGCTTTTTGTGCTGCCTTCGCTGTTCATCCTGATGGCGCTTTCCTGGATGTACATGGCCTATGGCGACCTGCCTGCCGTTGCCGGCGTGCTGTACGGCATCAAACCGGCTGTGACAGCCATCGTCGTCTCTGCGGCCTATCGCATCGGCTCGCGCGCGCTCAAAAACCGTTTGCTCTGGGGCATCGCGGTGGCGGCCTTTGTTGCCATCTTTGCGCTGAACGTGCCGTTCCCGTTGATCGTGCTGGCCGCCGGTGTGGCGGGCTACCTGGGGGGACGCTTTGCACCCCACCAATTCGCCCCCGGCGGCGGGCACGGTACAGCAGGCCAGGCCAGCGGTGCTGCGGTCATCGATGACAGCACGCCTACGCCGCCGCATGCGCTCTTTACCTGGGCACGCTTTTGGCAGGTGCTGCTGGTATTCGTAGTGATATGGGCCGCCGCGATGGCGGCATTGACAGCCCTTTGTGGCTGGGACGGGGCCCTCACGCAAATGGCCTGGTTCTTCACCAAGGCGGCCCTGCTGACCTTTGGCGGCGCCTACGCCGTGTTGCCCTATGTGTACCAGGGCGCCGTGGAGCACTACCACTGGCTGACCGCACCGCAAATGATGGACGGTCTGGCGCTGGGCGAGACCACGCCAGGTCCGCTCATCATGGTGGTGTCCTTCGTGGGCTTCGCCGGCGGCTGGAGTCAGGCCCTGTTGGGCCCCCAGGCGTTGTTGCCGGCGGCGGTGCTTGCGGCCACGCTGGTTACCTTCTTCACCTTTCTGCCGTCCTTTCTCTTCATTTTTCTGGGCGGCCCGTTCATCGAGTCCACCCACGGCAAGCTCCAGTTCACGGCGCCACTGACCGGCATCACTGCCGCCGTGGTCGGCGTGATCGTCAACCTGGCGGTCTTCTTTGCCTTCCATGTACTCTGGCCGCGGGGACTGGCCGGTCCGTTTGAATGGACGTCTGCCCTGATCGGCATCGGTGCAGCGCTGGCGCTGTTCCGCTACAAGGCCGGTGTGATTCCGGTGGTGCTTGCCTGCGGTCTGGCGGGCCTGGGAACCAGCGCCTTACGCCCCTTTATCCACTGAACACCGCGCCATGCGCGTCATGCGCGCAAGGCCTTCTTCAACTCCACGCCCAACTCCGGCCGGCCGGCAAAGGGATCCGCCGGATTGCGCGCCTGCACGATGTCTTCCATGCGGGTCTGCACGGCAGCCAGCGCCTCGGGGTGGCTGAAGATATAGAACTGGCCGCTGGCCACGGCATCAAACACCTTCTGCGCGACCTGGGCCGCGCTCACCTTGCCGCTGTCCACCGCCTTGTTGAGCATGGCATGCGCAACCATCTGGCTCTTGCTGGGCCTGGCGCCGCGCAGCGCGGGCTCCGTGGGCCGGTTGCGGTGGCTCAGGGCAATGCCGGTGGGCACAAAGTAGGGGCAGAGCACGCTGGCGTGAATCTGGTCAGTGACCAGGGCCAGGTCCTGGTACAGGGTTTCGGACAAGGACAGCACCGCATGCTTGCTGGCGTTGTACACACCCATATTGGGCGGGTTCACCAGACCGGCCATGCTGGCGGTGTTGACAATGTGGCCGCGCCATTGCGGGTCTGCCGCGGCGGCCGCCAGCATCATTGGCGTGAAGACGCGAACGCCGTGGGCCACACCCATCACATTGACGCCCAACACCCATTCCCAATCCTGCACCGTGTTTTCCCAGATCAGGCCTCCACTGCCAACGCCGGCGTTGTTGAACACCAGGTGCGGCGCACCAAAGCGCTTCAGGGTGGCCGCACCCAGCGCCTCGACCTGTGCCGCCTGGGACACGTCCACCCGCAGGCCCAGCACCTGCGCACCGGCGGCCTGCACCTCTGCCACCGCCAGGTCCAGCGCGTCCTGCTGCACGTCGGCCAGCACCAGCTGCATGCCCAGTTTGGCACCCAGGCGCGCGCATTCCAGGCCGAAGCCGGAGCCGGCTCCGGTCAGCACCGCCGTCTTGCCGGCAAAGCCTGTGCTCATGCCTCCGCCCGCTTCAATACATAGCCAATGCGGGGGAAGTGCACCAGCACGGTCCCGGCGCGCGGGTCCTGGCGCCGCAGGGTGTAGCGGGTGCGGCTGGCGCCTAGCAGTTCACCGGGGGTGGTTTCCGTGCCGAAGCTTTCCGCCGCGACGCTGACCTGGCTGCCCAGCGGAATGCCATGCTCATCCTGAAAACGCGAGTCATGCAGTGCATAGCCTTCCGTGGAAGCAGCACACAGCGCAATCGCTTCGCCGGAACTGAACTTCGTGATGCTGCCATGGCCGAAAGCCTCGATGCGGTCCATCCAGGCCAGCACGGCGGGAGTGGAGCTCAGAATGTCGGCCAGCACCGGCACCTGGGTGCGGGTGAACCAGAGCGGGTGGTAGGCGGCAAAGTCGGCAATACAGGGTGCCTCGCCCAGCAGGTAGTCCTGTGACTCCAGCATGTCGGACAGGCGCCGCAGATACGACTTGTAGGCGGCCGCTGCATCGCCCGGGTACTGCCGCGCCGCACCACCGCGCATGGCGGCCCGGTCGGCACCAAAAGCCTGCGCTGCCTCCGGTGGCGCAGCAGCGAACACTGCGGCAGCACCTTGAGGTTGAAAGTTGTAGGCCATGGCCGCCCCAAACAAGGTGGTGTCGGCCCACTGCGCCAGCACGCGGGCCATGCCCTTGTTGTGGGCCGGGTACAGCGCGGGTTGCGGCTTCAAGTGCTCCAGCACATCGCAGATCAGGCTGGTGTCGCAGTACACATCGCGCCCGATTTGCAGGATGGGCGTCTTGCGGTAGCCGCCGGTGAGTGCCACCACATCGGGCTTGGGCATCACAGCCGGGATGATGACCGACTTCCAGGCCAGTTGTTTGAAGCCCAGCACGGCGCGCACCTTCTCTGCGAAGGGCGACAGCGGGTAATGGTGCAGAACAATATCGGGGTTGTTGGTGTTCACGAGGGTCTCCTGGGGGCAAATATCACATGCAGGGTGCTGGCCATATCGCGCACTTCGGCGCCGTCCAGCAGCCCTTTTTCCTGCAGCAGGCGGTGCAAGGCGGGCAGCCGGTAGTGCGGCACGGCCGGGCACAGATGGTGTTCCAGGTGGTAGTTCACATGGTGCGGAAACAGCAAGAAGCGGCCCAGCCAGTTCAAAAGATTGCCGCGCGTGCGGTTGCTGCGCGCCGCTGTCAGCGCGGACGACAGATCCGTCACCGCACCGTGTTCGCAAATCGCGCGCAGGCGCAAGATTGGTTGCAGCACGGTCAGCAGCGGTAGCAGCCACAGCGTGAGGTACCAGGTCAGCCCGGACAAGCCGCCCAGGGCCCAGGCCAGCAGCGGTGCAAGCACATGGAACGCCACCACCAGCCAGCGGTCCTGGCGGGCCGCAGCGCGCAGATGTGGCGCCGTGTCATCCAGCGGGCGGATCTGGTTGCCGGTGGCCTCGTTGATGGCCGGTGCGCCGAAGAAGTAGGCAAAGGTTTTCCAGGCATTCAGGCCGCACAGGTCTTGCAGCAGCTTGCGCACCAGGTAGGCCCGGCCGCGCGGATAGCCACCGTGGATGGCCGTGTCCGGGTCTTCCTTGGCATAGAGGTGGTTGTGGTGCAACCGGTGGGTGACGCGGTAGGTGCACATGGAGATGCCGCTGCACATGCCGATGAAGCGGCCCACCAGGTCATTCACACCCCGGTGCGCAAACAGGCGGTAATGTGCCGCCTCGTGCGCCAGGATGAACAGGCCGTGCTGGGCCACACCAATCAGCACCAGCCCGGCCACAAACCACAGGCTCGGCCAGGTAAAAAAGCACAGGGCCATGCCAGCCGCGACCAAGCCCAGCGTCTGTAAGATGGCCAGCAGCGCGCGCGCGGCTGACAGCCTGGTCAGCGGCTGCATCTCCTGCGGCGTCAGCATGCGGCGCGCCTCGGCATTGCGCGTGCCGGGCTTGCGCACATCGTCCTTGAATTCTTCGCCCCGGGTGTACGTCATGGGCTACTCCTGCACAGCCTAGTCGGTGGCGATCTGCACCGCATGCACGCTGCGGTTACCGGTGGCCAGGCGCTTGAGGTACTTGAAGGTGCCGGTCGCATGCGCACAGGCATGGCCGCGGGCGTCATACACCGTGGCCTGGGTAAAGGCCATGGTGGCCGTGCGGTGCATCAGCTCGCCCTTGGCCACCAGCGGGCCCTGCTCGCTTTGCATAGCCGGACGCATGAAGCTGGTTTTCATCTCGATGGTGACCACACCCAGTTCCGGGCAGACGCTGCGCGCAGCACTGGCCATGGTCACATCCAGCAGGGTCATCAGCACGCCGCCGTGGGTCACAGCAAAGGAATTCAAATGGGCCGGGTCGACCGGCAGGCGCACTTCCGAGCGCCCGCCCTCAAACAGCGTGAGCGCAAAGCCCAGCAAGTTGACGAAGGGAATGTCAACGCCGAAGCTCAGATGGGTATCGGTCATCCTATTACCGCGCTAACGCCGCCGTCCACGGCCAGCCACTGACCGGTGATGTGCTTGCCGGCGTCGGACGCGAACAGCAGGCACACGCCTTTGAGGTCTTCGTCATCGCCCAGGCGCTTGAGCGGCGCACCGGCGGCAATCTTTTCTTCGCCCACGGCGCTGAGCACACCCGCCGTCATCTTGCTGGGAAAAAAGCCCGGGCAGATGGCGTTGACGGTGATGTTGTGGGCGCCCCACTCGGCACCCAGTGCGCGCGTGAAATTGAGCACCGCGCCCTTGGAGGTGTTGTAGGCAATGGTCTTCATGAAGGCCGGGTTGCCGTTGAGCCCGGCAATCGAGGCCACATTGATGATGCGTCCCGCGCGGCGCGCAATCATGCTTTTCTTGGCAATGGCCTGGCTGAGCAGAAAGTAGCCGCGCACGTTCAGGTTCATCACCTTGTCCCAGGCATCCAGGGGATGATCTTCCGCGGCTGCGCCCCAGCTGGCACCGGCGTTGTTCACCAGAATATCCACATCGCCCATGCGGTGCAGGGTCTCGTCGGCCAGGCGCGTGATGTCCGCTTCCTTGGCACAGTCAGCGGCGATCCAGCGGGCGTCTATGCCGGCGTCCTGCAGCTCGGCCACGGCCTGCTCCAGGTCTTCGGCCTTGCGCGAGCTGATCATGACCCGGGCTCCGGCCTCGCCCAGGGCATGCGCCATTTGCAGGCCCAGGCCGCGCGAGCCGCCGGTAACCAGGGCGGTCTTGCCGGTCAGGTCAAACAGTTGTTGGATGGTGCGTGCGCGCATGCGGGGTGCCCTACTCTTCCTTCTGGCGCGAGCGCAACACAAACACGGCCACGCCCATGGCCAGCGCCACACAGCCCACGGCATACAGGCCGGTGGCATCGGTGGCCTGGCGGTTCTCGGTAAACCAGGCCAGCACCAGGGCCAGCAGCCCGCCATAGACCAAGGGCCAGATCACGCGTTCCATGCGCAGCAGGCGCGCATTGGCCGTGCCGTTGTATTTTTTGAAGAAAGACATAAGCCCTTTGATGCAATTACAAAACCTCGAAGATACCCGCTGCGCCCATGCCCCCGCCAATGCACATGGTGACGCAGACGCGCTTGGCGCCCCGGCGCCGGCCTTCAATCAGCGCATGCCCGGTCAGGCGCTGGCCGCTTACACCGTAGGGATGGCCCACGGCGATGGCGCCGCCGTTCACATTCAACCGGTCGGGCGGGATGCCCAGCTTGTCGCGGCAATACAGCACCTGCACGGCAAAGGCTTCGTTCAGCTCCCAGAGGTCAATGTCGTTCACTGTCAGGCCCAGGCGCTTCAAGACCTTGGGGATGGCGAACACCGGGCCTATGCCCATTTCATCGGGCTCGCAACCGGCCACGGCAAAGCCCAGAAAGCGGCCCAGGGGCTGCAGGCCTTTCTTCTCGGCCAGGGTTTCTTCCATCACCACCACCGCGCCACCGCCATCGGAAAACTGGCTGGCATTGCCGGCCGTGATCAGGCCACCGGGTACGGCGGAGCGCAGGCCACTGATGCCCTCTTTGGTGGTGCCGGCGCGTATGCCCTCGTCGTTTTCGACAGTCACCTGTTTGGTCATCAGGCCCATCACCTTGTCGGCCACGCCCATGGTGACCGTGATGGGTGCAATCTCGTCCTTGAACAGGCCGGCTTCCAGCGCCGCCGTGGCACGCTGCTGGCTGGCGGCACCGTATGCGTCCATGGCATCGCGGCTGATGCCATAGCGCGTGGCCACGTTTTCGGCGGTCTGCAGCATGTTCCAGTAAATCTCGGGCTTGGTTCTAACCAGCCAGGGATCGGTCAGCATGTGCTGGTTCATTTCCTGCTGCACGCAGGAGATGGCTTCGACGCCACCGGCAACAAAGATGTCGCCCTCGCCGGCGATGATGCGCTGCGACGCCAGGGCAATGGTCTGCAGGCCCGAGGAGCAAAAGCGGTTGATGGTCAGGCCCGACACCGTCACCGGGCAACCGGCGCGCAAAGCGGCCTGCCGGGCGATGTTGGCGCCGGTGGCGCCTTCGGGGGTGGCGCAGCCCATCAGCACGTCTTCCACCTCAGCCGCCTCGATGCCGGCGCGCGCTATCGCGTGCTGCACGGCGTGGCCGGCCAGGGTGGCGCCATGGGTCATGTTGAAAGATCCCTTCCAGCTCTTGGCAAGCGGGGTGCGGGCAGTGGAAACAATTACAGCGCGGGTCATATCGGGTTCTCCAGATCGGTGGGCCTATTGGCCGAAGGTCTTGCCGGCGGCCACCAGGCGCTGCAACAGCGGCGCGGCTTGCCAGAAGGCGGCATCGTCCAGGGGATTCAGGGCAAAGCGCTGCATGGCTTGCACCACGTTGAACAGGCCCAGCTCGTCGGCGTATTGCAGCGGGCCGCCGCGATGGGGCGGGAAGCCGTAGCCAAAGATGTAGACGATGTCGATATCGCTGGCCTTGTTTGCAATGCCCTCTTCCAAAATGTGCGCCGCCTCGTTCACCAGCGAGAACACCAGGCGCTGCACGATCTCCTCGTCGCTGATCTTGCGCGGCGTGATGCCCAGCGATGCGCGGTGCGCCGCAATCATGGCCACCACGTCGGCATTGGGGATGGCATCGCGTTTGCCCGGCACATAGTCGTACCAGCCGGCGCCGGTCTTCTGGCCGAAGCGGCCTTGCTCGCACAACAAATCGGCGGTCTTGCTGTACTTCATGCCTGGTTGCTCCTGGTAACGGCGCTTGCGGATGGCCCAGCCGATGTCGTTGCCGGCCAGATCCCCCATGCGGAACGGGCCCATGGCAAAACCAAACTTTTCTGCCGCCCGGTCCACCTGCGCCGGGGTGCAGCCTTCGTCCAGCAGAAAGCCGGCCTGGCGGCCGTATTGCTCGATCATGCGGTTGCCGATAAAGCCGTCGCACACGCCCGACACCACGGCCGTCTTGCGGATCTTCTTGGCCACTGCCATCACCGTGGCCATCACGTCCATGGCGGTCTTATCACCGCGCACCACCTCCAGCAGCTTCATCACATTGGCCGGGCTGAAGAAGTGCAGGCCCACCACGTCCTGCGGGCGCTGGGTGAAGGCGGCAATGGTGTTCAGGTCCAGCGTCGAGGTGTTGGAGGCCAGAATGGCGCCGGGCTTCATCACGCGGTCCAGTTCCTGGAACACCGCCTGCTTGACACCGATTTCTTCAAACACGGCTTCGATCACCAGGTCGGCATTCTTCACATCGTCGTAGCGCAGCGTGGTGCTGAGCAGGGCCATGCGCTGTTCGTACTTGTCTTGCTTGAGCTTGCCTTTTTTGACCTGGGCTTCGTAGTTCTTGCGGATGGTGGCAATGCCACGGTCCAGCGCCTCCTGTTGCATCTCCAGCATCTGCACGGGGATGCCGGCGTTCAAGAAATTCATGGCAATGCCGCCACCCATGGTGCCCGCGCCAATCACGGCCACGGACTGGATGCTGCGCTGTGGCGTGTCAGAGGGCACATCGGGAATCTTGGAGGCCGCGCGCTCGGCCAGAAACAGGTGGCGCAGGGCGCGGCTTTCGGAGGTCCACATCAGATTGAGAAAAATCTCGCGCTCGGCGGCCATGCCGTCGTCGAACTTCTTTTGGGTGGCGATCTCCACCGCGTCCACACACTTGGCCGGCGCCGGAAAGTGCTTGGCCATGCCCTTCACCATATTGCGGGCGAACTGGAAATAGGCATCGCCCTGCGGGTGCTTGCAAGACCAGTCGCGCACGCGCGGCAAGGGCCGCACTGCAGCCACCGAGGCGGCAAAGGCCAGGGCCTCGTCGAGCAGGCTGTCTTTGGAGGCGGCCATTTTGTCGAACAGTTTTTGCCCCGGCAGCATGGCCAGCATCTCGGCTGCAACGGCTTCGCCGCTGACGATCATGTTCAGTGCCGGCTCCACGCCCACGGCGCGCGGCAGGCGCTGCGTGCCGCCCGCGCCGGGTATCAGGCCCAGCTTGACCTCGGGCAGCGCCACGCTGGTGCCGGGTGCGGCCACCCGGTAATGGCAACCCAGCGCCAGTTCCAGCCCGCCGCCCATCATCACCGTGTGCACAGCAGCCACTACGGGTTTGGGCGAGTTTTCCAGCAGCGCAATCACGCTGTGCAGATTGGGCTCCTGAAAGGCCAGCGGGCTGCCGAATTCCTTGATGTCGGCGCCGCCCGAAAAGGCCTTGCCAGCACCGGTGATGACGATAGCCTGCACGGCAGCCTCGGCATTGGCTTGCGCCATGGCGGCGGCAAGGGCCACGCGGGTCGCCAGGCCCAGCCCGTTGACCGGCGGGTTGTCCAGCGTGATGAGGGCAACAGTGCCGTGAACTTGGTAGTGAGCGGTCATGCGGGTCTTTCTCGAAATAGAACGATCGTTCTTTTTATTGTAAAAGCGAATTTCCGCGGGACGACTGCCGCTGTCCCGTGCGGGACCGGCCTGCCTCTCGCCAGTCTGGCCCGGCAATCAGGTGTTGGGCAGGCGGTAGTCCTGCAGCATTTCACGCAGCTTGCTTTTTTGCATCTTGCCGGTGCCGCCCAGCGGAATGGCATCGACAAACACCACATCGTCCGGTATCTGCCATTTGGCCGATTTGCCGTCGTAAAAGGCCAGCAGGGCTTCGCGGGTGACATCGGCACCCTGTTTTTTCATCACCGCAATAATGGGGCGCTCGTCCCACTTGGGGTGCTTGATGCCTATGCAGGCGGCCATGGCCACGGCCGGATGCGCCATGGCAATGTTCTCCACATCAATCGAGCTGATCCACTCGCCGCCGGACTTGATCACGTCCTTGCTGCGGTCGGTGATGTGCATATAGCCGTCGGCATCAATGGTGGCCACATCACCGGTGTTAAACCAGCCATCGACCAGGCGTGCGCTGCCCTCTTCCCTGAAGTATTCGCTGCAGACCCAGGGGCCTTTGACCAACAGATCGCCAAAGGCCAGGCCGTCCCAGGGCAGCTCCTGGCCGTTGTCATCAACGATCTTCATGTCCACGCCATAGATCGAGCGGCCCTGCGTCAGGCGCACCGTGCGCTGGTCTTCGGCGTTTTGCATCAGGTGCTTGTTCTTGAGCGAACACACGGTGCCCAACGGGGACATCTCCGTCATGCCCCAGGCATGCAGCACCTCCACACCGTACACATCGTTAAAGGCCACCATCATGGCCGGCGGGCAGGCCGAGCCGCCGATGACGGTACGCTTGAGCGTGGAAAAGCGCAGGTTGGCGTTCTGCATGTGTGAGAGCAGCATCTGCCACACGGTGGGCACGCCGGCGGCAAAGTTCACCTTCTCCGACTCCAGCAGTTCGTAAATGGATTTGCCATCCATGGCCGGACCGGGGAACACCAGCTTGGCCCCGGTCATGGCCGCACCATAGGGGATGCCCCAGGCGTTGACGTGGAACATGGGCACCACCGGCAGGATGGAATCGCGGGCGCTGAGGTTCAGGCTGTCGGGAAAGGCGCCGGCCATGGCGTGCAGCACGGTGGAGCGGTGGCTGTAGAGCACACCCTTGGGGTTGCCCGTGGTGCCGCTGGTGTAGCACAGGCTGGAAGCGCAGTTTTCTTCAAAGTCGGGCCACTCGTAGCGACTGGATTCAGCGCCAATCCAGGCCTCGTAGCTGATCAGGCCCGGGATGCCGCTGTCGGCTGGCAGGCGGTTTTCGTCACACAGGGCGATATAGCGTTTGACGGTTCGGCAGCGGCTGTGCACGGCCTGCACAATGGGCAGAAAGCTCAGGTCAAAACACAGCACCTGGTCTTCTGCGTGGTTGACGATCCAGGCAATCTGGTCGGGGTGCAGGCGCGGGTTGAGGGTGTGAACCACCCGGCCCGAACCGCTGATGCCAAAGTACAGCTCCAGGTGCCGGTAGCCGTTCCAGGCCAGCGTGGCGACCCGGTCACCAAAGCCCAGATTCCAGCGGTCCAGCCCGTTGGCCACCTGGCGGCTGCGCGCGGCCACCTGCTTGTAATTGGAGCGGTGGATATCCCCCTCCACACGGCGTGAGACCACTTCCGCCTCGCCATGGTGCCGATCGGCGAAATCGATCAGGGTTGAAATAAGAAGCTGCTGACTCTGCATCAATCCAAGCATGGGAATGTCTCCTGATGTTGTATCTTTTTTTTGCTCTATTTCCCGTGGTGCAGTGGTTCACACCAGGGCGCATGGTACCCGCAGCATGGCCCCAGAAAAGGCCGGAGATAGGCAACTCAGGGAAAATCCCCCCATGCCCCAACCGACCCCTTCTTCCCCCGGCACACTGCCGGACCTGGCCTGGCAGCACAGCTTTGCCGAACTCGGCGAATCGTTCCATGTGCCCCTGCAGGCCACGCCGTTGCCGGCACCCTATTGGGTAGGTCACAGCGCGGCCTTGGGAGATGCCATAGGCTTGCCGCCCGACTGGACGCATTCCGGGGAATGGCTGCAGGCGCTGAGCGGCAACACCGTGCTGCCCGGCAGCAAGCCGCTGGCCTCGGTCTACAGCGGCCACCAGTTTGGTGTCTGGGCCGGTCAGCTGGGTGACGGGCGCGCCATTCTGCTGGGCGAATCCGATGGCCTGGAGTGGCAGCTCAAGGGGGCCGGCCTGACGCCGTTCTCGCGCATGGGCGATGGCCGGGCGGTACTGCGCAGCAGCATCCGCGAATTTTTATGCAGCGAGGCCATGCACGCTCTGCACATACCCACCACCCGAGCCCTGTGCGTGACCGGCTCGGACGCGCCCGTGCGGCGCGAGACCTTTGAGACTGCGGCCGTGGTGACGCGCCTGGCACCCAGCTTTATCCGCTTTGGCCATTTCGAGCATTTCTGCCACAGCAACCGGCATGCCGAGCTAAAGACGCTGGCCGATTACGTGATTGACCGCCTCTACCCGGCCTGCCGCAACGATGCGCGCTGGGGTGGCAACCCCTATGCGTCGCTGCT
>CANBTQ010000043.1 GCA_947372425.1 Comamonadaceae bacterium
TTCACCTGGGCCACGCCGTCCAGCGTGGACAGGGTGGGCGAGATCAGGTGCTCGGCGAAGTCCTGCAGGTCGCTGGGCGGCATGGAGGGCGAGCGCATGGAGATCAGGAGCACCGGTGCATCCGCCGGATTGACCTTGCGGTAAGACGGGGTCTCGGTCATGTCGGTGGGCAAGGCGCGCTGCGCACGCAGCAGGGCCGCTTGCACGTCTACGGCCGCCGCGTCAATGCTGCGGCCCTCGTCAAATTCGAGGGTCAGCGAGGTGCTGCCCAGAATGCTGGTGGAGCTGATGGTCTTCAGGCCGGGCACGGTCTGGAATTGCTTTTCCAGCGGCAGCGCCACGGCGCTGGCCATGGTTTCGGGGTTGGCCCCGGCGAAGTTGGCCGATACGTTGATCACCGGCGTGTCGTAGCTGGGCAGGGCCGCCACCGGAATGCTGCGGTAGCCAATCACACCGGCCAGCACAATGGCCAGGTTCAGCAACACCGTCATCACCGGACGGCGTATGAACAACTCGGAGATGTTCATGGCTTGGCTGCCCCGGCCGCCTGGGATGCGGCGCCCGCCGGGCTGGAGGCTCCACCCGCCGGCTCCTTGGCGCGCTCGACCAGCGGGCTGTTGGGGCGCACGTTCTGCTTGCCATCCATCACGATCACATCACCCGGCTTGATGCCGGTGACTGCTGCATCGCCGCCTTCGGCATAGACCACCTTGATGGGCTGCAGGCGGGCCTTGCCGTCTTCCAGCACATACACAATTGTGCCGCGTGTGCCCTGCACCACGGCCGCCTGCGGGATGGTGGTGGCGTCTGTCAACGTGCTCAGGGTCTCCGAGATGTCCACATAGGCACCGGGCCAGAGCTTGCCTTCCTTGTTGGCAAAGACGGCCCGGGCTTGCACCGTGCCGGCGTTGGCCGTGACCATGTTGTCCACAAATTGCAACCGGCCCTTGAAGCTGCCACCGCCATCGGCCAGCTTGGCCGTGACGGCTGCACCGCCTCCCTTGAGCGCCGCCAACGCATCGGGCAGATTGCGCTGCGGAAGGCTGAACGCCACCGCAATCGGGTCAAGTTGGGTGATGGTCACCAGCGGCGTCACATTGGCCTGCACCAGGCTGCCCACGGACACGTTCACCACACCGGCGCGACCCGAGCTGGGCGCCGCGATGTGGTCAAAGGACAAGGCCACGCGCGCGGCATCAATGGCGGCCTGGTCTGCCACGGTGCTGGCGGCCAGGGATTCCATCTGGGACTGGGTGGTGTCCACCGCGCCCTGCGAAATGAAGTTCTGCGCAAACAACTGCTTGGAGCGTTCGAACTGGCGCTTGGCATCGGCCAGGCCGGCCTGGTCCTTGACCAGTTGCGCGCGCGCCTTGGCCAGGTTGGCCTCGTCTGTGCGGGCATCCAGCGTGAACAGCAGTTGTCCGGCTTTGACAAACTGGCCGTCCGAAAAATGGATCCTGGCCACAGTGCTGGTGACCTGGGAGCGCAGATCCACGCTGTTGAGTGGGGTGACGATACCGTTGCCTTGCAGGTTGACCGGAAAGTCGCGCTTCTGGGCCTTCACCGTGGTCACGGTAACCGGTGGCAGCGGGGCGGATGCGCCGCTTGCCGGGGCGCTGGACCCGGGCGCCGGTGCGCCGGTCGGGCTTGCCGGTTCACTCTTGCCGGAGCAAGCCCCAAGAACAAGACCGGACAGGATGCTGAGCGCAAGCAGCGTAGGGCGGGCGTGTGTATTCATGGTCTCAAATGATAGGGCAGCTTTGTGAACCCGCGGGGTTCTGCGCCCGCCTCAGGTAAAGCTTCGGTAAAAAGAAAGGTGGCCAACCGGCCCTAGTTGGCGGCACCCCGTTCGAGTGCGGTGGCGCGGCTGTTTGCCAAGGCCCGTGCGTCGGCAGCGTCCAGCGTGTTCCAGCCCAGCAGATGCTGCTGCGTCACATTGCACAGGGCGGTGATCCACTCCGGGTCGTCGTTCAGGCAGGGGATGTAATGGAACGCTTCGCCCCCGGCATGCAGAAAGGCTTCACGGGCTTCCATGTTGATTTCTTCCAGCGTTTCCAGGCAGTCGCTGGTGAAGCCGGGGCAGATCACATCCACCCGCTTCACGCCGGCCTGGGCCATGGCGATCAGCGTCGGTTCGGTGTAAGGCTCCAGCCATTTGGCGCGACCCAGGCGCGACTGGAAGGTGACCTGATACTGCTCCTTGGACAGGCCCAGTTTCTCAGCCAGCAGGCGTGCGGTCTTGAAGCATTCGCAGTGGTAGGGGTCGCCCAGATGCAGGGTGCGTTCAGGCACGCCATGAAAACTCATCACCAGCTTGTCGGGCCGGCCGTTTTTTCCCCAGTTGCGTTCCACACTGGCAGCCAGGGCCGCGATGTAGTCGGCATGGTCGTGGTAATGGTTGACAAAGCGCAGCTCGGGCAGGGCGCGGGTGCGCTGTGCCCACTGGTAGACCGCATCAAAGACACTGGCCGTGGTGGTGGCGGAGTACTGTGGGTAGGCGGGCACCACCAGCACGCGGGTGACACCGTCGGCCTTGAGGGCATCCAGCTGGGATGCTATGGAGGTGCTGCCATAGCGCATGGCCCAGCGTACCTTGACCTGGTGGTTGCGCTGGCCCAGCCAGCCCTGCAGCAGCTTGGCCTGCTTCTCGGTCCAGATCTTGAGCGGTGAACCCTCCGGCGTCCAGATGCTGGCGTATTTGGCGGCCGACTTGGCCGGCCTGAAGGGCAGGATGGCACCGTGCAGAATCATCAGCCAGAGCAGGCGCGGAATTTCCACCACGCGCTGGTCACTCAAGAATTCGGCCAGGTAGCGGCGCACCGCCTTGGGAGTGGGTTCGTCCGGGGTGCCCAGGTTGCAGAGCAGCACAGCGGTGCGCGGCGTCTGGCCGTGCGTGTAGGGAGGTTCGGTGGAAAAAGGCATGGGGTATTCTCCCGCACCTATGCTCGATATTTCACGCATCCAGGCAATAACCCTGGACCTGGACGATACGCTGTGGCCGATATGGCCCACCATTGCGCGGGCCGAAGTCTGTTTGCAGCAGTGGCTTGCCAGCCCGGCACCAGCCACCGCCAGCCTGTTCAGCGACACCCGCGCGCGCCAGGCGCTGCGCGAACAGGTGCTGGCCGAGTGGCCGCAACAGGAACACGACTTGAGCTTTCTGCGCCAGGAAATGATTCGCCAGGGCTTGTTGCAAAGCGGTGAAGACAGCACGCTGGCCGGCCCGGCCTTTGAAGTATTTTTTGCCGCACGCCAGCAGGTTGCGCTGTTTGGTGACGTGCTGCCTGCGCTGGCTCGGCTGTCGGCACGCTGGCCGGTGCTGGCGTTGTCCAATGGCAATGCCGATGTGCATCGGGTGGGCATCGGCCAATACTTTTGCGGCTCGGTGAGCGCGCGGGATGCAGGTGTAAGCAAGCCCGACCGGCGCATTTTTCAGGCCGCTGCCGACAGGCTCGGCCTGGCACCGCAGGCTATCCTGCATGTGGGGGACGATGCCCATATGGACGTGTTGGGTGCACTGGACAGCGGCATGCAAACCGCCTGGGTGAACCGCACTGCGCAGGCCTGGCCTGCCGAGGTGCGGCCGCATGCCAGCGTGGTCAGCATGGCGGAGCTGTGCGATGTGCTGGACGCCGCAGCCGGCGGCTAGGCCCGGCGCAAACTATTTTTTGGGCAGCAGCGTCAGGGTGCTTTGGGTGTGGGCCTTGACGTCGGCGGCACCCAGACGCTGGCGCACATAAATGCCCTGTGCAAAGCGTTCAGCCTGGTCGGCGTAGTGGCTGTCAAACAGCACGCCGCTTTGCCCTACCGGGTTGATGCCCAGGGACTTTTCGGGCGTGGCGAAGTCAATCACGCGGCGCGTCGAGGGCCCGTAGGTCACGGCCCAGGGCCCGGGGCCCACCGGGCCGGACAGGTTGTTGGGGGTTTCGCGTCCGCCGGGTACCTGGAACGGCCCGACATTGAACAACAGGTCCAGCGGCTTTTGCAGGCCCAGCGGATGTACATGCATGAGGGTGTGGGTATGCCCCCAGGCCCACTCCACCAGGCTGCTGCCATACAGGTCCTGCATATGCTTGAGGGTGTTGCTCCAGGCCACACGGATGGTCTCAAAGCGGTTCTCTTTTTGCGGCGTCTTCACGTTGTCCCACCAGGGCGAATGGGCGTCAGCCACCAGCAGGGGCAGGGCGTGGTCCAGCATCGGTGAGCCCAGCAGGTTCTGGAACTGCACCTCGCCCAATTCGTCCTCGAATACCGCCTTGGCCAGCTCGTAACTCAGCTGGCTGAACAGACTGGCGGCCACGCTGTTGGGTTCGTAGCAGCCATCCCATTTTTGCAGCGGCTCCAGGAATGCGCGTTCATTGGGGTCGGTGACCAGCTGGTCCATCAAGGGCAGCAGCGCGCGCAGGATGCGCTTGGGGTAGTCGTTGCAGACGTCGAGTTGGAGTTTTGCCGCCTGCTCCAGGGTCCATTTGCGCTTGTCGTTTTGCAGCGCATCGTCCAGCCGCTTGACGCGGTCGGGCAGCAGGTAGTAGCCAGGTACCGGCACCACGCCGCCAGGCTGCTGGTTGGCCGACACGATGTAGCCGCGCGCCGGGTTTTCTTCCTGCGGATTGAAGCTGAAGTTGTAAAAGCCGGGCTTCTCCGCCTCACCCTTGGCGGCGTCCAGAATGAACAGCGGGTTGACGCCTGCGGGACGCTGGGGCAGTTTGGCAGCCGCCCACCAGGCGATGTCGCCCGCGGCATTGGCCCAGAGCACATTGAGCCCGGGTGCGTGGACCTTTTGCACCGCCTCGCGCGCCTTGTCCAGGGTATCCGCCCGGTTGAGCTGGTACATGGCTTCCATGATCGGGTTCTCGGTTTCCAGAAAGGCCCACCACATGGCAATCGGGGTGTCACCGTAATTGCCCTTGAAGGCATCGGTGATGATGGGGCCGTGTGGCCCGGTGCGCAGGGTCAGCACGGTATCGGCTGCGCCCTTGACCTTGATGGTTTCGCGGCGCAGCTGCATGTCCTGCCAATGCTCCTGATGCCAGACCTGGTTGGGGTTGGCCGGGTTGACCTTCTCTGCGATGAGGTCGATGTCATCGTTTTCGAACATGGTCAGGCTCCAGCCGAACGCGGTGTTGTGCCCCAGCAGGGCCATCGGGTTGAGCGCCTGGAAGTGACCGTACAGCGCAAAGCCGGGGGCACTCAGCTGCGCCTCGTACCAGATGGCGGGCACCGAGAAGCCGATGTGCGGATCGCCGGCCAGCAAAGGCTTGCCGCTCTGGGTGCGCTTGCCGGAAATGACCCAGGCATTGCTGCCCTGGAAGGCGCCTATGCCGGCAGCGTCCAGCGCGCCGCGGCTGACGCTGGCCAGCCGGTCCAGGCCCTGCCAGTCGCGCTCGCTCAGGCCGGTGGCGGGTGGGGCGTCGACCGCCGTGTTGAGGCTTTTGAGGCCACCCTCCGGATGGCCTTCGGTATCAAACACAGCCAGATACTGGGGGCCGAGCTTGTCACGGATATAGGTCATCAGCGGTTCGGTCTTGAAGGCCGCGGCAAAGCTGTAGGCCAGATAGCCGCTGACGGCCGCCACATCCTGCGGGGTAAACGGGCGCTTGGGGATGCCCAGAATGTCGAACTCCATGGGCGCCGGGTGGCTGGCCTGGAACTGGTTCACGCCGTCCAGATAAGCCTGCAGCGCTTGTGCCGGCGGGCTGGCCGGGTCTACGGCGGCCGCCATGGTCTTGGCACGTTCGCGCAGGCCCAGGGTGCGGAACAGGCGGTCGGCGTCCAGCAGCTTGGGGCCCAACACTTCGGCCAGTTCACCGTTGGCCAGCCGGCGCACGATTTCCATCTGAAACAGGCGGTCCTGCGCGTGCACAAAACCCAGTGCGCGGTACAGGTCGGCTTCGTTGTCGGCCTGGATGTGGGGGACGCCGCGCTCGTCGTACTGCACCGTCACGGCTCCGGTCAAATGGTCCAGCGCCACGCTGCCCTGGCGCACCGGAAGCTTGGTGTGCACGTACCAGCCGCCGCCCAGGCCTATGCCCAGCAGCGCCAGCAACACCAAGGCGATGATCGCGATACTTGTTTTTTTCATGCTCGTTTCCCGATGGGCTTGTTGCAGTCTAGCGCGGCTTCACGTCGGCCACACCAGCGCCCGGGCCGCCGCGGTGCCGCTGCGCACGGCGCCCTCCAGGGTCGCAGGGTAGGGGCCATCAATGTAGTCACCGCAAGCCAGCAAGCCGGCGGCAATGGTGGTGGATGGGCGTTGCAGGCCCGGTGTGCAGGCGAAGGTGGCGCGCTTTTCCACCACGGTCTGCACCACATGCAGATCCGTGTCTTGCAAACCGAGTTGTGTCACCGCCTGCTGCAGTACCTTGTGCTGCAGCACGACGCGTGCGTCCTGGCTGGCACTGACGACAAACGCCAGCAATCCCGCCGGCCCGCCGAGCCGGCCGCGGTCAAACACAAACTGCGCCGGATGGGCTGGGCTGCTGCGCAGGGCCAGCAGGGGCTGCTCCAGACGGGTGGCACCGGCCTGTACATAGACGGTGGCGATGCTCTCGTATTCCAGTGCACCGGCCCGTGCGGTCCAGCTGCGCAGTGCGCGCAGGGTGCCGGTATCGGCGGTGGCTGCGTCCAGCAACTGGCACGCCGTGCTCGCCGGGCATGCCAGCACCACTGCATCAAATGCCTGGCCATTTACCTGCCATTGCGACTGGTGCCGGATGTCTGTGACCCGGCTGCCCGCCTGCAGGCTGGCGCCCCGCTGTTCCAGCCAGCGCGCCGCAGCTGCCGGAAACAGGCTGGCCATGTCGGTGGTCGGGATCAGCAGGTTGGAGCTGCCCTTGCCGCCCAGCAGCGAGTCTTTCAATACGCGCAGAAACACGGCGGCGCTGGCGCGCTCCGGCGGGGTATTCAGGGCCGACACGCACAACGGTTCGATCAGGGTTTGCATCAGCACCGGCGTCATGCCCTGGCACAGCTGTGCCACCGACAACTGCGGCGCGCAGCGAAAGCCCGCCATCTGCCAGCGACTGGTATTGCGCAGCAGCGACCACTTGTCGGCCGCACTCCAACCGCGTGCCGTCCAGATGCCGGCCAGCACATCCAGCGGCATGGGCCAGTCCGGCAGGCGCAGGCCCTGGCCGTCCGGGAACAGCATGCGCAGGGGCAGGCGCAGCAGTGCGCGCTGCGGATCCACGCCGACTGTGCGCATCAGGTCCAGGGTATGGCTGTAGGCACCGATCAGGATGTGCTGGCCGTTGTCCAGCACGGCGTGGCTGCCGTCGGCCAGGGTACTGTCCAGCGCGCGGGCCCGTCCGCCCCATTGGCGCGTGGCCTCCAACACCGTGACCTGGTGACCGGCTTGGGTCGCTGCCACGGCCGCTGCCATACCGGCCCAGCCGCCACCGATGACGGCGACCTGGCGGGCAATCACATGCGGCCCAGGGCTTGCACTTTCCAGGCCAGCCAGAGCTTGCGCACGGGTGTGAGCTTGATGCGCTGGTGCAGCACCTGGAAGTGGTCGGCTTCGATTTCGCGCAGCAGGGTGCGGTAAATGCTGGCCATCATCAGGCCGGGCTTCTGGGTGCGGCGGTCTGCCGCGGGCAGCAGGGCCAGGGCCTGTTCATACAGTCCGTGGGCGCGCTGGGCCTGGAACTGCATCAGGGCAGTGAAGCGGTCGGAGTAGCTGCGCTTGAGAATCTCGTGGGCCTTGACGTCGAACTGCTGCAGCTCGCTTACCGGCAGGTAAATGCGTCCGCGCAGTGCGTCTTCACCCACGTCGCGGATGATGTTGGTGAGCTGCAGGGCCTGGCCCAGGGTGTGGGCGTAGGCGGTGGTGGCCGGGTCGGTCTGGCCGAAGATGCGCGCCGCCACTTCCCCCACCACGCCGGCCACCAGGTGGCAATAGCGTTGCAGGTTGGGGTAGTCCAGGTAGCGGGTCTGCTCCAGATCCATCTGGCAGCCGTCAATCACGGCATGCAGGTGGCGCGCCTCGATGCCGTAATCGCCGGTGTGGGGCATCAGTGCTTTCATGACCGGGTGGCTGGCCTGGCCAGCAAAGGCCTGGGCCACTTCGCTCTTCCACCAGGCCAGCTTGGTGGCGGCGACGCCAGCGTCCACCATGTCGTCCACCACATCATCGACTTCACGGCAAAAGGCATAGAAGGCGGTGATGGCGGCGCGCCGTGGCGCCGGCAGAAACAGAAAGGCGTAATAAAAGCTGCTGCCGGATGCGGCGGCCTTTTGCTGGACGTATTGTTCGGGAGTCATGCGGCTATTGTCCCATTGCAGGCGGCCATTGCCTTCACATCCACAGGGCACGCCAGGCCATCAGCGCAAAGTCCCATTTGCGCAGGCCAGGGCGCTGTTGCAAGGTGGCGAAGTGCAGGGCTTCAATCTTGTCCAGAATGCGCAGCCCCCCTTGCACCACCAGGCGCAGTTCCCAGCCGGCACGGCCGGGTACGGCGTGCACCAGCGCGGCACCCTGGGCCATGGTGGCGCGGGCTTCGCGCACGCACTGCGCAAGCATGGCGGTGACCTGCGGGGTCTGGCGCAGGGCCAGCAGGTCGGCATCATTCACGCCGTGTGCGGTCTTGGCGGCCTCGGTGAAGTAGTAGCGGCCACGCGGAATGTCCACGCCGGGGTCCTGCCAGAAGTTGATTAGTTGCAAGGCGGTGCAGATGGCGTCGCTTTGGCCCAGGGCCTGCGCACCGGTCACACCGTACAGATGCAGCAGCAAGCGGCCAATCGGGTTGGCAGAGCGACGGCAATAGTCGCGCAGTTCGGCTTCGGTGGCATAGCCGGCCCGGTCACGGGTTTTTTCAATGTCCTGCACAAAGGCATCCAGCAGATCGTGCAGCAGTTGCACCGGCAGTTGGTGGGCCGCAATGGCCTGGCGCAGGGCGTCAAACACAGGGGTCCAGCGCGGGTCCGCCGCGCTGGCGCCGGCCGGTTGCGGCAAGGCCGCCCGCCGCAGCTGTTGGCGGTAATCCGCCAATGCCTTCAGGCGGTCGGCGGCACTGGCCGTGCCCTCGTCAGCCAGGTCATCTGCGGTGCGGGCAAAGTGGTAGATCGCTGCGATGGGCGCGCGCAGGTGCGCCGGGCACAGCAGCGAGGCCACCGGGAAGTTCTCGTAGTGGCTGATGCCGGTGTCGCCTGGGGTGCTGTTCATGCCCCGATTTTGCCCTGCGTCTTGACAGGTCTTCATCCTTGCAATAAATTACTAACCTGCTGGTCAGTAAAACTTTGCTGCCCTTCATCCGCATATTCAACCCAGGTCTTCCCATGCTCTTCAAGCCTGCTTCTCTCTATCTGCTGCTGTTTGCCTCGCTCGGCGTTCTCTCGGCCTGTTCCAAACCGGCGCCGGTCGAAGAGCCGCTGCGGGCGGTCAAACTCATTACCGTGGGCGAAGGCACGCAGAACGCCAGCGTCGAATATTCGGGCGAGGTGCAGGCCCGGGTGGAGTCGCGCCTGGGCTTTCGCGTGGCGGGCAAGATCATCCGTCGCCAGGTAGAGCTGGGCCAGCGCGTGAAGGCCGGGCAGGTGCTGGCGCAACTGGATCCGCAAGACTACAAGCTGTCGGAAACTGCCGCCCGTGCGCAACTGGCCGCCGCCGCCACCAACCGCGATCTGGCCGCTGCCGACTACAAGCGCTACAAGGATTTGCGCGAGCAAAACTTCATCAGCAGCGCCGAACTGGAGCGCCGTGATACCACCTGGAAAGCAGCCCAGGCCCAATACGACCAGGCCCAGGCCCAATTGACCGGGCAGGGAAATCAGGCGGCCTACACCACCCTGGTGGCCGATGTGTCGGGCGTGGTGACTTCCGTGGATGCGGAGGTGGGGCAGGTGGTGGCAGCCGGCACGCCGGTGGTGCGCATTGCCCAGGACGGTCCGCGCGACGTGCTGTTTGCGGTGCCGGAAGACAAGGTGCAGGCGGTGCACGTGGGCTCGCTGGCGCAGGTGCAACTGTGGTCCACCCATGCGACGCTGCAGGGCAAGGTGCGTGAAGTGGCCGCCAGTGCGGACCCGGTGACGCGCACCTATGCAGTCCGGCTGGCGCTGGATGCCAACGACGCGGTGCCCCTGGGTTCCACGGTTTCGGTTGCCGCCGCAGCCTTCGCCCACGGCGACAAGCCGGTTATCAAGTTGCCCACCAGCGCCTTTGTGCGCGATGGCAATGCCAGTGCGGTGTGGGTGCTGGACCCCGCCAGCATGACGGTGCAACTGACGCCCGTGGTGATCGCCACCGCCGACGGCAATGCGGTGGTGGTCAGCAGTGGACTCAAGAGCGGCATGCAAGTGGTGGCAGCCGGCGTGCACGTGCTCTCGCCCGGGCAAAAGGTGAGCCGCTACCAGATGGCCGGCGCGTCGGCACCCGCAGCCCCGGCTTCGGCCGCAGCCCAGTGAGCCGCCCATGAGCAATGAACAGCCCGCAAAGGGTTTCAATCTGTCCAAATGGGCCTTGGATCACGGGCCGCTCACGCGGTACCTGATGGTGGTGTTGATGGTGCTGGGCGTGGCAGCCTACTTCCAGTTGGGCCAGGATGAGGACCCCCCCTTTACCTTCCGGGCCATGGTGGTGCAAACCTACTGGCCCGGTGCGACGGCCCAGCAGGTGGCGGAGCAGGTTACCGACAAGCTGGAAAAGACGCTGCAGGAGGTGCCTTATGCAGACAAGATCCGCAGCTATTCCAAGCCGGGTATCTCCCAGATCACGCTGGAGCTGAAGGATTCGTCCAAGCCGTCGGAGGTGTCCAACGTCTGGTACACCGTGCGCAAGAAGATCGGCGATATGCGCAGCACCCTGCCTGCCGGGGTGCAAGGGCCTTTCTTCAACGACGATTTTGGTGACGTCTATGGGGTGATTTACGCGCTGGAGAGCGACGGCTTCAATTACGCTGAACTCAAGACCTTTGCCGATGCCGCCCGACTCGAGTTGTTGCGCGTGCCGGATGTTGCCAAGGTGGCCTTGTTCGGCGACCAGGATGAAAAGCTGTTTATCGAAATTTCGCAAAAGCGCCTGGCCCAGATGGGACTGGACTTGAACCAGGTGCTGTCGCAGCTGAACCAGCAAAACGCCGTGGAAGGCGCCGGTGCCGTGCAGACGCCACTGGATGTGGTGCAGGTGCGTGTGGGCGGGCAGTTCAAGGCGGTGGAGCAATTGCGCGACATGCCGATACGCGGTGCTTCCGGCAACCAGTTCCGGCTGGGTGATATGGCCGACATCCGCCAGGCCTATATCGATCCACCCAGCGTCAAGGTGCACCACCATGGCAGGGAGGTGATTGCGCTGGGCGTGTCCATGGCCAAGGGGGGCGACATCATTGCGCTGGGCAAGTCCTTGCAAGTGGCTTTTGCGAAGATTGAAAAAACCCTGCCTGCCGGCGTCAGCCTGACCAAGGTGCAGGACCAGCCCCGCGCGGTGTCCGACTCGGTGGGCGAATTTGTTCGCACACTGATGGAGGCGGTGGTGATCGTGCTGGTGGTGAGCTTTGTCGCTCTGGGGCTGCACAAGCGGCCCGGCCTGCAACCGCTGTGGAAGCGCTACTACGTGGACACCCGCCCCGGACTGGTGGTGGGCATCACCATTCCGCTGGTGCTGGCGGTCACCTTTTTGGCCATGTATTACTTTGGCATCGGCCTGCACAAAATTTCATTGGGCTCGCTGATCATCGCGCTGGGGCTGCTGGTGGATGACGCCATCATCTCGGTGGAAATGATGGTGCGCAAGATGGAGGAGGGCTACGACAAGGTGCGCGCGGCAACCTATGCCTACGAGGTCACGGCCATGCCCATGCTGACCGGTACCCTGATCACGGCCGCCGGCTTTTTGCCCATCGGCATCGCCAAGTCCGTCACCGGTGAATACACCTTTGCCATTTTTGCCGTGACCGTGATTGCGCTGGTGCTGAGTTGGATTGTCTCGGTGTACTTTGTGCCCTACCTGGGTACGGTGCTGCTGAAGATCAAACCCAATCAGTTCCATGCTGCCGACGCCCCGGCCGCAGGTGCGGGACCGCATGAGCATTTCGACACGCCGTTTTATGTGGGCTTTCGCAAGGCGCTGAACTGGTGCCTGTTGCATCGCTGGATCACCATAGGCGCCACCGTTCTCCTGTTTGGCCTGGGTATTGTGGGCATGGGCCAGGTGCAGCAGCAGTTTTTCCCCGACTCGAGCCGACCGGAAATTCTGGTGGATGTGTGGTTTCCGGAAGGCACCTCGTTTGCCGCCAACGAGGAAGTATCCAGCCGGCTGGAGGCCCGCTTGTTGCGCGAGGACGGCGTTGC
Organism: Comamonadaceae bacterium; assembly: GCA_947372425.1. Classification (GTDB taxonomy): domain Bacteria; phylum Pseudomonadota; class Gammaproteobacteria; order Burkholderiales; family Burkholderiaceae_C; genus Allorhodoferax. The sequence continues at coordinate 12,283 of CANBTQ010000043.1, forward strand.
CAATGTGACCACCTGGATTGGCTCCGGCTTGCCGCGTTTCTATCTGGCACTGAACCAGATCTTTCCGCAAACCAATGTCTCGCAGTTCATGCTGATATCCAAAGACCTGAAAAGCCGTGAGACTTTGAAGGCCCGCTTACCCAGCCTGTTGGCGCAGGAGTTTCCGGAGGTGCGTGGCCGTGTGCAACTGCTGCCCAACGGGCCACCGGTGGAATACCCGGTGCAGTTCCGCGTGGTGGGCCCCGACCCGATTGCCTTGCGTGGCTATGCGGATGCGGTCAAGGCCGCCATGCGCGCCAGCCCCAACACCCGTGGCGTGAATGACAACTGGCATGAGTCCATCAAGGTGCTGCGCCTGGAGGTGGATCAGGCCAAGGCGCGCGCGCTGGGCGTGACCAGCCAGTCGATCGCGCAGGCCTCACGCACCATTCTGTCTGGCAGCACCATTGGCCAGTACCAGGAGGGCGACAAGCTGATCGACATCGTGCTGCGCCAGCCGCTGGAGGAGCGCAGCGCCATCACGGACATTGGCAATGCCTATTTGCCCACCGCATCCGGCAAGTCGATTCCGCTCACGCAAATTGCCAAGCCGGTGTTTACCTGGGAGCCCGGTGTGATGTGGCGCGAGAACCGCGACTACGCCATCACGGTGCAGAGCGACATTGTTGCCAACCTGCAGGGTGCCACTGTCACCGCCGAGCTGCAGCCCGGCTTGAATGCCATCAGCGCCAAATGGCCGGCCGGCTACCGTATTGATGTGGCAGGGGCTGTGGAGCAAAGCTCCAAGGGTTCCGACTCCATCGTGGTGGGCGTACCCATCATGCTGTTCATCACCTTTACCCTGCTGATGCTGCAGCTGCATAGCTTCAGTCGCTCCATGCTGGTGTTCCTGACCGGGCCGCTGGGCATCGCCGGCGTGGCGGCATCGCTGCTGCTGTTTGACCGGCCGTTTGGTTTTGTGGCGCTGTTGGGCGTAATCGCCCTGATGGGCATGATCCAGCGCAACTCGGTGATCCTGATCGACCAGATTGAGCAGGACCGCGCTGCCGGTGTGGCGCCCTGGGACGCGATTGTCGAGTCGGCGGTGCGCCGCCTGCGGCCGATTGTCCTCACGGCGGCCGCGGCCGTGCTGGCCATGATCCCTCTGTCGCGCTCGGTTTTCTGGGGGCCTATGGCGGTTGCCATCATGGGTGGATTGACGGTTGCCACCGTGCTGACCCTGCTGGCTTTGCCGGCCATGTATGCGGCCTGGTTCCGGATTCACAGGGACACGCCTGCGGCAGGTTAAACTAGCGGGCTTACCGATTTTGAATGGGTAGCAGTGAGGCGGCAAAAACACGTGCCGGGCGGCACTGGCCTTTTGTATTTTTTGCGCGGGTGGCGAAATTGGTAGACGCACCAGGTTTAGGTCCTGACGCTGGCAACAGTGTGGGGGTTCGAGTCCCCCCCCGCGCACCACCTTGAGACACATAGCGGAACAGCGAGCCGCCGGATGACCGGCAGGCCCTGTTTCTAACCTGATTTAGGAGATTGACCATGGCAGTTACTGTTGAAACTCTGGAAAAGCTGGAACGCAAGATCACGCTGACGCTGCCTGTGGGCATCATCCAGTCCGAAGTCGAGACGCGTTTGCGCAAGCTCGCACGCACCGTGAAGATGGACGGCTTCCGTCCCGGCAAGGTCCCCATGAACGTGGTGAGCCAGCGCTACGGCTATTCGGTGCATTACGAAGTGATGAACGACAAGGTGGGCGAGGCATTTGCTACCGCTGCCAACGAAGCCAAGTTGCGCGTGGCCGGCCAGCCCCGCATCACCGAGTCCGAAGCATCGCCCGAAGGCCAGATGGCTTTTGATGCGATCTTCGAAGTGTTCCCCGAAGTCAAGATTGGTGACCTGACCACAGCCGAAGTGGAAAAAATCTCCACCGAGGTGACCGATGGCGCCATCGACAAAACGGTTGAAATTCTGCGCAAGCAGCGTCGCACCTTCGCCCAGCGCGCACAAGACACGGCCGCGCAGGACACCGACCGCGTGACGGTGGACTTCGAAGGCAAGATCGATGGCGAACCCTTTGCCGGTGGCAAGGCAGCCGACTTCCAGTTCATCCTGGGCGACGGCCAGATGCTGAAGGAATTTGAAGAAGCCACCCGTGGCATGAAGTCGGGCGAAAGCAAGACCTTCCCACTGGCTTTCCCCGCCGATTACCACGGTCAGGA
>CANBTQ010000044.1 GCA_947372425.1 Comamonadaceae bacterium
GTGAGCGCGTTGCGGACCGTGCCTGAGGACTTCCCCATGACACAACAAAAGAAAATTATCGCCTTCATTGCCACCGGCATCGCCCTGCTGGTGCTGCCCTTGCTGCTGCAAACCTTTGGCAATGCCTGGGTGCGCATTGCCGACGTGGCGCTGCTGTATGTGCTGCTCTCGTTGGGCCTGAACATTGTGGTCGGCTATGCCGGTCTGCTTGACCTGGGCTATGTGGCCTTCTTCGCCATCGGTGCCTATATGTATGGCCTGATGTCCTCGCCGCAACTCACCGAGTCCTTCCCCGCGATTGCTGCTGCCTTCCCCGATGGCCTGCACACCCCGCTGTGGGTGATCATTCCGGCCGGTGCCGGTTTGGCCGGTCTGTTTGGTGTGTTGCTGGGCGCGCCCACATTGAGGTTGCGCGGTGACTACCTGGCCATCGTGACCCTGGGCTTTGGTGAAATCATCCGCGTGTTCCTGAACAACCTGGATGCGCCCATCAACATCACCAACGGCCCCAAGGGCATCAACCAGATCGACTCGCTGCACTTCTTCGGCCTGGACCTGGGCAAGAAGGTGGTGCTGGGTGGCATTGAGCTGGCCTCGGTGTCCCTGTATTACTACCTGTTCCTGGCGCTGGTGCTGGTCAGCATCGTGATCTGCCACCGCCTGGAGCTGTCGCGTGTAGGCCGTGCCTGGATGGCCATTCGCGAAGATGAAATCGCGGCCAAGGCCATGGGCATCAACACCCGCAACATGAAGCTGCTGGCTTTCGGCATGGGTGCCACTTTTGGCGGTGTCTCCGGCGTGATGTTCGGAGCCTTCCAGGGCTTCATCTCGCCCGAGTCCTTCACGCTGATGGAGTCGGTGATGATTGTGGCCATGGTGGTGCTGGGTGGCGTGGGGCACTTGCCCGGCGTGATTCTGGGTGCGGTGCTGCTGTCGGCTCTGCCCGAAGTGCTGCGCTATGTGGCCGGCCCGCTGCAGGCGTTCACCGGCGGGCGCCTGGATGCTTCCATCCTGCGCCAACTGCTGATTGCGCTGGCCATGATCACCATCATGCTCTCGCGTCCACGCGGCCTCTGGCCTTCACCCGAGCACGGCAAGTCCCTGCAGTCGGCCAAATCCTAAGCAGTGGGAAACAACATGACAGATACCGTATTGAACGTCTCCGGCGTTTCCAAGCGCTTTGGTGGGTTGCAGGCCCTGAGCGATGTGGGCATCCAAATCAAGCGTGGCCAGGTCTATGGCCTGATCGGGCCCAACGGCGCCGGCAAGACCACTTTCTTCAATGTGCTGACCGGCCTGTACACACCCGACAGCGGCAGCTTTGAGCTGGCCGGCAAGCCCTACCAGCCCACGGCTGTGCATCTGGTGGCCAAGGCCGGCATTGCGCGCACCTTCCAGAACATCCGTTTGTTCTCGGAAATGACCGCACTGGAAAACGTGATGGTGGGCCGCCATATCCGCACCCACAGCGGACTTTTTGGCGCCATGCTGCGCACCAAAGGCTTTCTGAAAGAAGAAGCCGAGATTGCCCAGCGCGCGCAAGAGTTGCTGGACTATGTGGGCATTGGCAAGTTCACCGACTACAAGGCCCGCACCCTGAGCTATGGTGACCAGCGCCGCCTGGAAATTGCCCGCGCCCTGGCTACCGATCCGCAGCTGATTGCACTGGACGAGCCGGCTGCCGGCATGAATGCCACCGAAAAGGTCATGCTGCGCGAGCTGATTGACCGCATCCGCAAGGACAACCGCACCATTTTGCTGATCGAGCACGATGTGAAGCTGGTGATGGGACTGTGTGACCGCGTCACCGTGCTGGACTACGGCAAACAGATTGCCGAAGGCACGCCGGCCGATGTGCAGAAGAATGAAAAAGTGATTGAAGCCTATCTGGGCACGAGCGGGCACTAAGGATCAGATATGACTACAAAAACTTTACTCAAAGTAACCGGCCTGCAAGTGGCCTATGGCGGCATTCAGGCCGTCAAGGGTGTGGACTTCGAAGTGCGCGAAGGCGAACTGGTGTCCCTGATCGGCTCCAACGGTGCCGGCAAGACCACCACCATGAAGGCCATCACCGGCACCCTGCCGATCAAGGCCGGTGACATCGAATACCTGGGCAAGAGCATCAAGGGTCAGGGCCCCTGGGACCTGGTCAAGCAGGGCCTGGCCATGGTGCCGGAAGGCCGTGGTGTGTTCACCCGCATGACCATCCTCGAAAACCTGCAGATGGGTGCCTACATCCGTGACGACAAGGCCGAGATCCTGGCCGACATCGAGAAGGTGTTCACCATTTTCCCGCGCCTCAAAGAGCGGCGCGACCAGCTGGCCGGCACCATGTCGGGCGGTGAGCAACAGATGCTGGCCATGGGCCGTGCGCTGATGAGCCGCCCCAAGGTGCTGCTCTTGGACGAGCCCTCCATGGGCCTGTCGCCCATCATGGTCGACAAGATCTTTGAAGTGGTGAAAGACGTGTACGCGCAGGGCGTGACGGTTCTGCTGGTGGAGCAAAACGCCAGCCGCGCCCTGGGCATTGCCAACCGCGGCTATGTGATGGAGTCGGGCATTGTGACCATGAGCGGCGACGCCAAGGAAATGCTGAACGATCCCAAGGTGCGCGCTGCGTATCTGGGCGAATAAGCAAGTCATTTCCATTCCCGCAAAGCCACACGGCGCATACCCGTGTGGCTTTGCTGTTTGTGCTTCACCATGAATATTCCCGTTCTTTCCCTGTTGTTTGTCACCGTGGTCTGGGGCGCCACTTTCCCGGTGCTGAAGATTGCCACGGCGCAACTCAGCGGCATCGAGACCTCGGCGCTGCGCTTCCTGCTGGCGGCGCTGTGCATGCTGCCCTGGGCTGTGCGGGCGCCACGCAAGGCCTGGCAAGATGGTGCGCTGCTGGGCGCGCTGGTGCTGTTCTCTTACGTGGCGCAGGCCTATGGCTTGCAGTTCATCTCCAGCAACCGCAGTGCCTTTCTCACCAGCCTGAATGTGCTGATGGTGCCCTTGCTTGGCGTGGTGTTTGGTAACAGCCTGTCCTGGCGCGTGGTATTGGCGGCGGCCCTGGCCTGCCTGGGTATTGGTCTGATGTCCTGGGATGGCGGTGCCAATCTGCTTGCCGATGCGGCCACGGTGGCCGGCGCCCTGGGCTATGCGCTGTATGTCATCGTGTTGTCGGCCCGTGCCGCCCGGCATGAGGCGCGCAGCCTGGCCGCCACGCAGATCGTCTGGATGGCCGTGTTGGGTGGTTTGTGGATGCTGGCCGATGCGCTGGGAACCGACCACTTGCAGACGCTGGGCAACCGGTTGAATGCCGAAATTCTCTGGGGTCTGGCCTACCTGGGTGTGGTGGCCACCGCCGCCATGCTGTTTCTGCAGGCCCGTGCCCAACGCCATGTGTCGGCGGACAAGGCGGCTCTGATTTATGCCATGGAGCCGGTGTTTGCGGCGCTGTTTGCCTGGGTCTGGTTGCACGAGGGCCTGAGCCTGCGCGCCGCCACGGGCGCAGCCGTGGTGGTGTTTGCGGTGGTCTTCAGCGAATGGAAGCCCAAGGCGGGCTGAGACGCAGGCGGGGGACGCCTGCGCGTTCAGGCATGCGCCTTGTCCGCCTCGGAGGTAAACGAATCGGCAAAGAAATTGTCTTCCGACAGGCCCGCCAGAAAGCAGAAATCGCGCTGGGCCGAGTCCACCACGATGGGCGCGCCACAGGCATAGACCTGGTAGGCCGACAGGTCGGGCAGGTCGTCCAGCACCGCCTGGTGCACAAAGCCGGTACGACCCGTCCAGGCGTCTTCGGGCAGGGCGTTGGACACCACCGGCACATAGCTGAACCAGCTGTGTGTGGCGGCAAAGTCGCGCACCCAGGCGTCCATGTACAGGTCGGACGGCCGGCGCCCGCCCCAGTACAGCTTGGTGGCACGCGTGACGCCCTTTTGCTGCATGGATTCCAGCAGCGCCTTGATGGGCGCAAAGCCGGTGCCGGAGGCCAGCATCACCATGGGCGCCTCTGAATCCTCGCGCAGGAAGAAGGAGCCGAACGGGCCCTCAATGCGCAGAATGTCTTTTTCCTTCATGGAGCCGAACACCAGGTCGGTGAACTTGCCGCCCGGCATGTGGCGCAGGTGCAGTTCCATCTGCACGCCCTCCAGCGGCGCATTGGCCATGGAGTAGCTGCGCCGCGCGCCGTCGCGCAGCAAAAATTCGATGTACTGGCCGGGGTGGTACACAAAGGTGTCATTGGCCGGCAGCTGCAGTTTCATCACGACCACATCGTCCGACTTCTTCTCCAGACTGGCTACGCGCACCGGCATCTTTTTGATCGGCAGCGCGCCGGCCTCGGTCACCTGGCGCGACTCCAGCAGCAAATCGGTTTGCGGAACAGCACAGCAGGTCAGGATCATGCCGGCTGCGGCCTCCTCCTTGCTGAGGGCCTTTTCCTGGTGTGCGCCATGCACTACGGAGCCGGAGAGCATCTTGCATTTGCAGCTGCCGCAGGCACCGTCCTTGCAGCCATAGGGCAGGCCTATGCCCTGGCGAATGCCGGCGGGCAGCACCGCCTCATCGCGTTCCACCGTGAACGTGCGGCCACTGGGTTCTACGGTGACCGTGAAGCCCGCGGCTCCTGCGCTGTGTGTCGTCATCTTTTTGGGTATCCTGTGAGCTGTATTTTTTTAGCAGCCCGAATTGTGCCTTCAAACCAAAACCCGCTGGGCGCGCTGCCCGCCCGCTTCCGCCGCCAGCGTGTCCTGATTGTGGGTTGCGGTGATGTGGGGGTGCGGGTGGCCGCCGGCCTCACGGCTCGCGCGCGGGTGCTGGCCCTGACCTCATCCGCCACGCGCCTGGACGCCTTGCGCAGCCGGGGCATTGTTCCCTTGTCGGGCAATCTGGACCGTGCCAGAACGCTGGCGCGTCTGGCCGGAGTGGCGCAGCGCGTGGTCTATCTGGCTCCGCCACCCAGTGAAGGCTGGGACGACCCGCGTGTGCGGGCCCTGCTACGCGCCCTGCGCCGCAGATCGTTGCCTGTGCAACTGGTCTACGGCTCCACCAGCGGAGTCTATGGTGATTGCGGTGGCGCCTATGTGGATGAAACGCGGGCCTGCCGTGCCGCCACGCCGCGCGCCCTGCGCCGTGTCGATGCCGAAGCGCAGGTCCGCTTCTTCGGCCGGTCCAGTGGCGCCAGCGCCCAGATCCTGCGCATCCCCGGCATCTACGCGCCCGACCGCGACGGCGGCACGCCGCGCGAGCGCCTGCAAAAGGGCACGCCGGTCTTGTGCGCCGATGACGACGTGTATACCAACCATATCCATGCCGATGACCTGGCGCGGGCCTGCATTGCGTCGCTGTGGAAGGGGCGGCCGCAACGCATCTACAACGTCAGCGACGATACCGTGTTGAAGATGGGCGATTACTTTGACCTGGCTGCCGACCTGTACGGTCTGCCACGCCCGCCGCGGGTGGCACGCGACAGTGCGCAACAGCAGCTGCCGGTGATGTTGCTGAGCTTCATGAGCGAGTCGCGGCGCCTGGTCAACCGCCGCATGCGCGAAGAGTTGGGCCTGCGCCTGCGCTACCCCACGGTGCGTGAAGGCCTGCGGTAAAGCGCCAGCAGCGCCTTCCAGACCAGCCAGCTTACCGCCAGGGTGATGGGGAAGGCCCACAGCACATCGCTGAGCCAATGTGCCACGTCGGCCATGCGCGCAAAGCCTATGACCAGACCGGACGCCACGCCGGCCACAGCCCAGGTCCGCTGCCGCCTGCGGTGCACCAGCCCAAGCGAGATCAGAAACACCCCACAGGCCACATGGCCGCTGACAAAGGAACAGTTGGCGTCGCACTGATCGGTCATCAGGGCGGCACGGGTGAATTTTTGGGTACCGCCAAAGTATTCCACCTGGTAGGGGCGGGCGCGCTGCCAGTTGTCCTTGAAGCCCCAGTTCACCACGGCACCAGGCCCCAGAACGCCCGCCACGACCACGAAGATCAGCGGACGGCGCCAGGCCTGCCAGCGTGGGTTGAGGCGCGTCGCTATCCATCCCAGCAGGGCCACCACCAGGCACCAGCGAAATACCGTGGGCACATAGTCGTTGATCAATGCCACCCACCACCAGCCGACCGCGTGCAGCGCGGCTTGCGGGCCGGCAAAAACAGCGGCGGCCTGCAGGTCCAGTGGGGTCCACAGCGTAGGCACCAGGGCGGCCAGCAGCGACAGGCCGCAAATCCAGACAAACAGCCTGGGTGTGCGCTGGTCTGCAGCGGGAAGGGTGGTGTCGGTCATGGGCGCGGTGCGGAACAGTGGGGGCAAACAGAAAAGAGGTGGGGGTATGCTAACCTGCCGCACCACCTTAACGGCCCAACTGCACGTGCTACCCCTTTGGCTTGCCAACTACCGGCGCGAAAACCTCTCCAGTGATGTCCTGGCCGGCGTCATTGTGGCCATTCTGGTAATTCCCCAAAGTCTCGCCTATGCACTGCTGGCGGGCCTGCCGCCGCAGGCCGGTTTGTATGCCAGCATCCTCCCCGTCATCGTGTACGCCTGGCTGGGCAGCAGCTCGCTGCAGGCCGTGGGGCCGGTGGCCATCACCGCCATCATGACGTTTTCGGTGCTTTCCCCACTGGCCACCCCGGGCAGTGCGGCCTACATCACCTTGGCGGCCGGCCTGTGCCTGTGTTCCGGGCTGCTGACCCTGGCCTTTGGCCTGCTGCGGCTGGGCTTTTTGTCGCAGTTGCTGAGCCGCCCGGTGGTCAGCGGTTTTATCTCCGGCTCGGCCGTGCTCATCATCATCAGCCAGCTGAAGTTTCTGCTGGGTGTGCAGGCCGGCGGGGCCAACAGCTGGCAGGCGCTACAGGCCGTGCTGCTGCACCTGGGCCAGGCCAACCCCGCCACGATGGCACTCTCGGGCCTGGCCTTGGCCGTCTTGCTGCTGTCGCGCTACGGCCTGGTGCGGTTTGCCGCCGGCCTGGGTGTTGCGCGCCACAAGGCCGAGGTCTGGGTGCGTGTGATGCCGCTGGTGGTGCTGGGTGTTGCCAGTCTGGCCGTGGTGGCGCTGGATCTGGATACGCGCCTGCAGGTTGCGGTGGTGGGGCGCGTGCAGGAGGGGCTGGGCAGCATCAACTTGTTTGTGCCGGACATGGATGCCTTGCGGGTGCTGCTGGTGCCGGCACTCATCATGGCCTTCATCGGCACCGTGCAAAACATCACCATGGGCCAGGCCCTGGCGGCCAAGCGCCGTGAGCGGCTGGAGCCCAACCGCGAGTTGCTGGGCTTGGGCGCGGCCAACGTGGTGGCCGGCTTTTACAGCGGCATGCCGGTGGGCGGCGGCTTGTCGCGCTCGGCCATCAATCTGGCGGCCGGTGCGCGCACGCCCATGGCCAGCATGGCCTCGGCCCTCAGCATGTTGCTGATCGTGCTGGCCGGCACCCACTGGTTTGCACGCCTGCCCCTGGCGGTGCTGGCCGCCGGCATTGTGGTGGCCGCCATCAGCATGATTGACGTGCAGGCCTTTCGCCAGGCCTGGAGCTACGACCGCGCCGATGCGCTGGCCCTGCTGGGCGCTGCTGCGGGGGTGCTGCTGCTGGGTCTGGAGCTGGGCATTGCCACCGGCATTCTGCTGTCGCTGGTGACCTTGCTGGTGCGCGCCAGCACGCCGCACATTGCGGTCATCGGACGCATTGCAGGCACCGAGCACTTCCGCAACGTGGAGCGCCACGGGGTCGAGACCATTCCGGGGGTGTTGTTCCTGCGCATTGACGAGAGCCTGTTCTTCGGCAACCTCAACGCGATTGAAGCCCGTCTGGGCGCCGAGCTGATGAAGGACAGCCGCATTGCCGACCTGGTGCTCATTCTGAGCGCCGTCAACCGGGTGGACACCACCGCGATGGAGGTGCTGACCGACCTGAACCGCGATCTGGCCGAGCGCGGCATCCGCCTGCATCTGGCGGAGGTCAAGGGGCCGGTGCAGGACCGTCTGGTGCATTCGCCGCTGTGGCAGGCGCTGTCCGGCAAGGTGCATCTGTCGGTCAATGCGGCGTTTGAAACGCTGGCAGCCGAACGTGCTGCAGAAAACGGGTTTTACATCATTTAGCGGCGTGGATCGCCTTCAGGCGCTCACCGGCCCAGGCACAAATTTCCTGCAGGTGGAAGGGCTTGGAGAAGAACGCATCGGCGCCTTTGGCCAGGGCCTGTTCCCGGTCGGCGTCATCAGCGCGGCTGGTGACCATGGCCACCACCAGATCACGGGTTTGCGGATCGCGGCGCAGGGCTTCGAGCAAATCCAGGCCTTCGTTGGCACTGGGCATCATGATGTCGAGGAACACAATTTGCGGCTGGTGCCGCACGATGGAATCCATCGCCGCCACACCGTCCGGCGCTTCGCAGACGCTGAACTGACGGCTCAGCGCCATGCCAAGCAGCTTGCGGATCATGGGGTTGTCATCAACGACGAGGATTTGGGTCATAACATTCCTGACCCAAATGGTAACGACAAAAGCGGCGCGCCGCTTGGCGGCGCGGGAATCCTTGCAGGCCCCATCCCGGGGCTGCGATTAGCTGGCCGTGTCCGCCTTGCGCAGAATGGTGTAGAGCTGATCCTTGAGCAGCAGTTTTTCTTTCTTCAGCAATTCAATGGCTTCATGGGTTCCGGTTTCGATGCGGGATTCCATGTTCTTGATTTTCTGATCCAGGCTGTTGTGTTGTTCGAACAGACGTCCGAAATGGGTGTCGCTGGTTTTGAGCCGGGTGATGAGCTCACGGTATTCTGGAAACATGCAAACTCCTGTGCTGAACCGCTTATAAAAGTAGGGTGGTCCTTGCGGTCAGGATGCCCGAATCGTCGGCCATCAATACCATTCTATGCCCAATTTTTCAGGGTATTGCCCGGTGTTTTGGCCGGTGTGTTACCGCATTGGATGCAGTGAACGGGTGAGGGACGCAGTGCCAGACCGGATAATGCGAAAACATTAACGGGAGCCTTCCATGCGTGGATTTCTTCGGCGTATTTTCGGAGCGCCCGGACCGGTGCCGGGCTCGGCAGCAGCCGGTGCGGCCATGGCCCCGCCCGCGCTGCCGGTCCAGGGCGCAAAGTCCGCGGCAACCGAGACCACGCAGCCCGATTTTGTACGCCGCGAAACGGTGCTGGACCGTGGCGAAAAAATTGCCGGCTACGAATTTGCCCTGCTCGACAAGCTGCAGAACCGGGTCAACCGGGGTGACGCCGTGGTGCGGCGGGCCTACGATGCGGCGCTGCTCACGCGGCTGATGCAAAACGGCGCTGCGTCCTTGCTGGGGCGGCGCCTGGCCTTTGTCAGTCTCAGCGCCGATTCATTGCAAAGCCCCTTGCTGGCCAGCTTGCCGGCGCTCAACACCGTGCTGATGGTGGAGGTGCAGCAGCCGCAACCGGACTGGCAAGAGCTGGCAGCCCAGCTGGCTGCGCTGGGGGCTCTGGGCTTCTATATCGGGCTGACGCTGCACCAGGCTGTGCCGGCCCACGCACCGCTGGCAGGGCGTGTTGATTTCTACCAGGTGGATGTGACCCGGTTCAATGGACTGGAGTTGCGTGAACTCGTGAGCGGGTTGCGCAGCAGCCCGGCACCCCGCCTGGATCGTCCGCGCCTGTTTGCCCGCAATATCCAGAGCCATGACGACTTTCTGTTTTCAGAGAAATGCGGCTTTGATTTCTTCCAGGGCCCCTTCGTCGCGTCTGGTCAGGGCCTGAAGGTTGCCGTGAGCGGGGGCATCAACCGCATGGTGGTGCTGCCGATACTGAACATGGTCCGCGCCGACAAGAGTTTTGCCGTGATTGCCGAGCAGCTCAAGAACGAGCCGACCCTGACCTACAAGCTGTTGCGTTATCTGAACTCACCGGCCATGGGGCTGCAGATGAAGGTGGAAAGCCTGACCGATGCGCTGGTGCTGATCGGGCGTGAAAAGTTTTACCGCTGGATGTCGCTGCTGCTGTTTGACTTTACCAACCCCACGTACCGCGAGCGCATGCTGGCCGAGCGTGCCTTGACGCGCGGGCGCACCCTGGAGTTGCTGGCTGGCGAAGGGCTGTTGCCCAAAGCCCCGGACATGCTGTTTCTCACCGGCCTGTTTTCGCTGCTGGATGTCTCCCTCAACCTGCCGATGGCCGAGTTGCTGGGCAAGGCTGCCTTGCCGGAGCCGGTCAGCGCGGCCTTGCTGGGGCAACCCGGCGCGCTGGCGGATGGTCTGCAGCTGGTGTCGCTGGGCGAGGCCGACGCGGCCGGCGATCCGGAGCAGCTGGCGCAGGCGCTGACGCGTTGCGGGGTTGACCCTGTGCGCCACGCGCAGGCGGCCAATGCGGCCCTGGTCTGGGCCCATGAGGCCATGGGTGACGCCGAGTAAGGCCCCGGGGGCAGTCGGTGCCGGCGGCCGGGCCGGGTGCGCAACTTTTGCTTCGGTTCGGCCGGGAATGGCCGATAACAAGAGGGACATATTCCCTTTTCATCCCCTACCTTATGACCGAAACAACCACCTTGCTCCGGGAAATACCGGCCGAACTGGAAGTGCTGCTGTGGAGCGGGCAACTGCAGCGGGTCCGCTTCCATGAGATGTCGGCACTGAAACTGCTGTCCAACGCGGTCTGCTGCATGCAAAACGGCAAGACGCCTGAATTCAGCCTGCTGGGGCGCTTCCAGATGGTGAACGAGGGCATCCATTCCCTCAGCCTGGGCGTGCTGTATCTGCACGGCCTGTTGCCGGCCGGGCTGGTCGGGCAGCGTGCCGTGGTGGTGCAGATTGCGTGCGAGGCCATGCACTTCCCCTACGAGCTGACCAACCAGATCCTGTTTGCCAATGCGCACCATGAGCTGATCCACTACGGTTCCACCGAGCCGGTGGCGCTGGAAGAGCTCGACGGCCTGATTCTGCTGGGCGACAAGGCCCTGGCACAGGCGCGCTACATCTACCCCGACTGGTTTCTGTAAGGGCTTATCGCACGGACTGGCGGTCCGGATGCTGCGGCTATGCCAGAATGTTCCCTGTAACGACATGAGAGCCAACCCAGGGACTTCAAGATGGTCATGCAGTCTTGCCAATGCTTCGCGTGCGGCATTCCCTTGCGGCGGGCCTAGACGCCTATGCCAAACGGGCTGCAGTCAGCCGTTACCGACCTGGCCACCCTGCTGCCGGTGCTGATTGCGCTCAGTCTGTTCGTCACAGTCTGTATCGTTGCCTTTCTGCTGGTGCGCGTGCGTCAATCCGGGTATGCCGAGAAAGCCATCGAGAGTGTGGGCTCCGGCTATTGGGTGCTGACCGCCAACGCCGATTTCATTGACGTCAACGCCGCCTACTGCCGCATGGTGGGCTACACCCGCGCGCAGATTCTTTCCATGCGCATTGCCGACTTTGAAGCGGTTGCCACACAAGACCGGATCCGTAAACAGATACAGCGCATCATTCAAAAGGGGCCGGAGCAGTTTGAAACCCGGCACCGCAAAAGCAATGGCGAGTGGGTGGAGCTGGAAGTCACCGTCACTGCCGTCCGCAAAAGCCAGGTCATTGTCTATCTGCGTGACATCTCCGAGCGCAAGAAGGCCGCCCATGCGATCAACCAGCTGGCCCTGTACGACCCGCTGACGGCGCTGCCCAACCGGCGCCTGCTGCATGACCGCATTGAGCAAGCCCTGCTGCAGGCCTCGCGCAGCGAGCACCATGGTGCGGTGTTGTTCATTGATCTGGACCACTTCAAAAAGCTCAACGACACCCTGGGCCACGCCACGGGCGACAACCTGCTGCGCCAGGTGGGGCAGCGCCTGGTGGCCTGCGTGCGCGAGGGCGATACGGTGGCCCGTTTCGGCGGCGACGAATTTGTGGTGCTGTTGGCACGGCTCAACAGCAATGCCACCGAGGCGGCGGCAGAAGTGCGGGCGGTCGGCCTGAAGATCCTGGCCAGCCTGGCGCACACCTTCCGGCTGGACAACCTGGAGCACAACACCACGGCCAGCATCGGCGTGTCCTTGTTCAGCAGCCATGTGGTGTCGCTGGAAGACGTGCTGAAGCAGGCCGACCTGGCCATGTACAAATCCAAGGCTGCGGGTCGCAACGGGCTGCATTTTTTCGATCCCGCCATGCAGGTGGCCATTGAGGCGCGCACCAGTCTGGAGGCGGATCTGCGCGTGGCCTTGCGGGAGCAGCAGTTTGTGCTGCACTACCAGCCGCAGGCCAACGCCGGCAACACCATTACCGGTGCCGAGGCCCTGGTGCGCTGGCAGCATCCGGTGTACGGGTTGGTGCAGCCCAATGACTTCATCGGGCTGGCGGAAGAGTCCGGCCTGATCGTGCCCCTGGGTCAGTGGGTGCTGGAAACCGCCTGCCGGCAACTGGTGCAATGGGCCGGCCGGCCGCAAACGGCGCAGCTGGTGGTGGCGGTCAACGTCAGCGCCAAGCAGTTGCAGCAACCGGACTTTGTGGAGCAGGTGCTGGCCACGCTGCAGCGCACCGGCGCCGATCCACGCAAGCTGCAACTCGAACTGACCGAAAGCGTGCTGGTGTCCAGCATTGAAGACACCATTGTCAAAATGAATGCGCTCAAGCTGCGGGGGGTCTCTTTTTCGCTGGACGACTTTGGCACCGGCTACTCGTCGCTGGGCTACCTGAGCCGCCTGCCGATTGAGCAGCTGAAAATCGACCGCTCTTTCGTGTCCCAGATTGAATTGAGTGACAACGCCGTATCAATTTGTGTGGCCGTCATCGGCCTGGCGCGCAGCCTGCGCCTGGCGGTGGTGGCCGAGGGCGTGGAGACAGCGGCGCAGCTGTATCTGCTGACCACCGTGCACCATTGCGAGTTTGTCCAGGGCTACCTGATCGGCAGGCCGATGCCCAGTCTGGCCTTTGACGCCCTGTTTGAGTAAGCCCGGCCGCTTGCGCCACACTGCCCGGGTGACTTGAAAGGATCACCTGCGATGCAACTCTTCCCGATTGACCCGCGCAAGGCCCTGGGTGCCCTGCTGGTGGCCCTGCAGTTCGGCTGCATGCTGACGCTGCTGGCTGCACCCGCGCTGCGAGCGGGCGCCATTGCACTACCTGCGCTGTTGCTGTTGGCGGCGTCGGCGGCCCTGTTTTTCTGGACCCTGATGCACAACCGGCTGGGCAACTTCAATATCCGCCCTATCCCCAAGCCCTTTGGCACACTGGTTACCAGCGGCCCCTACCGCTGGATTCGCCATCCCATGTACAGCGCCGTCCTGCTGGGTGCCGCCGCAATGGCCTGCATGGCCGAGCCTTTGCCGGGCTGGTCGGTCTGGGGCTTTCTGGCCGTGGTGCTGTTTGTCAAGGCGCTGTTCGAAGAGCGCTGGATGCGCGCCCAGCACGCCTTGTACGCCACCTATTGCGCGCACAGCAAACGGTTTGTTCCGCTGATTTTTTGAACGGTTGCTAACGCGGGTAAAAGCGGGTGCCCTGCGCTGCCATCGTGCGCAGGTTCTGGCTTGGTCTGAACCGTTCGCCATGCAGCGCAGCCAGTGCGTCGCACTGCGCTACAAACGCCGCCACGCCCGTGCTGTGGATGTGGCTGAGGGTGCCGCCACGGAAGGGCGGAAAGCCCCAGCCCAGCACCGAGCCCACATCGGCATCACGTGCCGTGCTCAGCACGCCTTCTTCCAGACAGCGCGCGGACTCCAGTGCCTGGATGTGCAGCAGGCGTTGCACCAGGGTGTCCACGGCCGGTTGCTGTGCCGCCACCGGAAACCGTTCGGCCAGTCCCGGCCACAGGCTCTTCTTGCCGCCTTCGGGGTAGTCGTAAAAGCCCTGACCTGCCTTCTTGCCGATGCGGCCCAGCTCCACCATCTGCCGTGCCACCGCCATGCCGGCCGGTGCCTGGTAAGCCGCCCCCAGATCGGCCTGGGTTTGCTTGTCGACCTTGTAGACCAGCTCGGCGCTCACCTCGTCGGTCAGGGCCAGCGGGCCTACCGGCATGCCGGCTTGCAGGCCGGCGTTTTCGATCAGCGTCGGCTTCACGCCCTCGGCCAGCATGGCTATCCCTTCAAGCACATAGGTGGAGAAGCAGCGGCTGGTGTAGAAGCCGCGCGCGTCATTCACCACGATGGGCGTCATGCCCAGCGCCTTGATGTAGTCGAGCGCGCGGGCCAGCGTCTCAGGAATAGTCTGCTTGCCGATGATCACTTCGACCAGCGGCATCTTGTCCACCGGCGAGAAGAAGTGCAGGCCAATGAAGTGGGCCGGGCGCACGCTGGCCCCGGCCAGGCCGGTGATGGGCAGGATGGAGGTGTTGGAGGCAAAGATGGCGTTGCTGGCAATGACCGCCTCGGCCTTGCGTGTCACGTCGGCCTTGATGCTGCGGTCTTCAAACACGGCTTCGATCACCAACTCCGCGCCG
>CANBTQ010000045.1 GCA_947372425.1 Comamonadaceae bacterium
GCCGGTGCTGAGCACCGTGCCCACTATCAGTTCTTGCGGGTCAAAGCGGCCGGCAAAGCCGTCGCTGAAGGAGAGGTGCAGCAGTTCGTTTTCAAAGCGCGCATCCAGCAGATGCAAATCATCCGGCAGTAAATGCGGGTTCATCAGGCGCTGTCCGGTCACGCTGTCGCGCTGGCTAGGGTCGGGGCTGCGGGCCCGCAACCAGAGGGGCGGCAACTCGGCTTCCTGTGCGCCTGTGCGCAGGACAACGCGGGCATTGCCGGCTTCGGTCTGGACAAGA
Source organism: Comamonadaceae bacterium (assembly GCA_947372425.1). Lineage (GTDB taxonomy): Bacteria > Pseudomonadota > Gammaproteobacteria > Burkholderiales > Burkholderiaceae_C > Allorhodoferax. Next base: position 281 of record CANBTQ010000045.1, read on the forward strand.
ATTTCTGGCATGGCGTGGGGGCTGGTCGGGTTGCAGATGGGCGCAAGTCTGCTTGACATCGCTCAATTCATCAAACGAAAAAACTTCCGGTATAAGATTAGTTTTACTAATGGCTCACTTATGGATACCGCATGGCACGTCTTCCCCCGTTGAACTGGCTGCGCGCCTTTGAGGCCTCGGCGCGGGCGCTGAGCTTTACCGCCGCCGCCGAGGAACTGAGCATGACGCAGTCGGCCGTGAGCCAGCAGATCAAAAGCCTGGAGAGTGCCCTGGGCCGTGCACTGTTTTTGCGCCGCGCACGCGGGCTGGAGCTCACCGATGAAGGGCGCGGCTACCTGCCCACGGTGCAGGCCGCTTTTGCCATGCTGGAAGAAGGCACCACGGTGTTGCAGAACCGCAGCCACCCGGACGTGCTGGAGCTGCAGGTCAACCTGTCGTTTGCACTGTTTTGGCTCACGCCGCGCCTGGCGCAGTTCATGGACGAGAACCCCATGGTGCAACTGAATCTGGCTACCTCGGTGTGGCACGAAGAACGCACCAGCAATGCCGCATCGCTGCAAATCGTGTTTGGCCTGGGCAAGCGTGAGGGCATCAACGGCCGGCGCCTGACGCGCGACAGCATCTTTCCGGTGTGTGCGCCCAAGCTGGCCAGGCAGATCCGCTCGCTGGACGATCTGCGCAAGCAACGCCTGTTTGACCTGCCGGGCACGGCCCAAAGCTGGGGCGCCTGGTTCAAGGCCCATCCCGGGGGCGGCACGCTGGCGCTGCCGGCCGTGCACCGTGCCAGCACCTGGGCGCTGAGTGTGGAGTGGGCGCGGCGCGGCCTGGGTGTGGCGCTGGCGCACGAAACCATTGCCAACGATTTAATCGCCTCCGGCCAACTGGTGCGCCCCTTTGACTTTTCCATTCCGCTCAAAGAGGCCTACTACCTGATTGCCCCCGAGGGCACACGCACGCGCCACGCCAGCCGTGTGTTCAAGGACTGGCTGCTGCGGGAGATGGCGGTGTTTGGCGGCTAGACCGCGCGGGCTGGATTGCCAGGCCGGCTAAAACAGCTGCCCTGTCAGTGCCTCGGCATCTGCGCCAGGGGCCACGGTGCCGTGCCGGGCGTGGGCCGCGTCGGCCTGCGCCTCCTCGGCCTTGAGCAGTGCGCCCACCCGCACCCCCAAGAGCCGCAGCCGCTTCGTGAGGGGCGCGCGCTTGAGGCACTGCCCGGCAAACTGGCGTATCTCTTGGGCATCGGCGGTGAAGTGGCCAATGGTCTGGTCGCGCGTGACGATCTGGAAATCGTCAAAGCGCAGCTTGATGCCAATCGTCTTGCCCACATAGCCCTTGCGCTGAAGATCGCCCGCCACCTGCTCGCACAGCCTGGTGAAAATGGCACCCAGCTCAGCACGGTTGCGCACGGCGTGCAGGTCGGTATCGAAGGTGGTCTCGCGGCTCATGCTCACCGGCTCGCTCTCGGTCACCACCGGACGCTCGTCCTGCCCGTGCGAGGCCGCGTGCAGCCAGGCGCCGGTGCGCTCGCCAAAGGTGTCCATCAGCCACTGCTGCTCGCGCGCGGCCAACTGGCCAATGGTTTCAATGCCATGGCTCTTGAGTTTGGCGTCCGCCTTGGGGCCTATGCCGTTGATCTTGCGGCAGGCCAGCGGCCAGATCTTTTCTTCGAGGTCCTCTTCCCGCACGATGGAAATGCCATTGGGCTTGTTGAACTCGCTGGCCATCTTGGCCAGCAGCTTGTTGGGCGCCACGCCTACCGAGCAGGTGAGACCCGTGTCATCAAAAATCGCCTTTTGCATCAGGCGCGCCAGCACGCGGCCGCCCTCGCGCTGGCCGCCGGGCACATCGGTGAAGTCGATATACACCTCGTCCACGCCCCGGTCTTCCATCAGCGGCGCGATGTCGGTGATGATGGCCTTGAAGCGCCGCGAGTAATGGCGGTACTGGTCAAAGTCCACCGGCAGCAAAATCGCCTGCGGGCACAGCTTGGCCGCCTTCATCAGGCCCACTGCCGAGCCGATGCCGAACTGGCGTGCCGCATAGGTTGCGGTGGTGATGACGCCGCGCCCGGTGTAGCCCGACAGGCGGGGGAAGAAGTCCAGCGGAATCTGGTGCAGATGCGCGCTGCTCCACTCCTGCTCCGGGTGCGCCACACGCAGCCGGCCCAGCAAATCGTCCTCGCGCCTGCGGCCGCCGCCAATCACCACCGGCAAGCCCTTGAGTTGCGGGTAGCGCAGCAGTTCAACCGACGCGTAAAACGCGTCCATGTCCAGGTGTGCAATGCGGCGCATGCGGGGGCTGGGTGGGCTGGCGGGGGAGTTCACTTCAGAAGCGGCAGGAGGGTTTGCGAAAGCTCAATCCGCAGTATAGAGAGGACGCTAAGGTCGCAGCAAAGCCGTGGCGCGGCGATTGCCGCTGCCCCTTGTATCCATCCCAGGAGCTTTGCATGGAAAAAGTGGATTTCAAAAAAGAGTTGAAGCATCTGTACCAGGCTTCGGCCAACGAGGTGGTGGTGGTGGATGTGCCGCCCATGAACTTCCTGATGGTGGACGGGCAGGGTGATCCGAACACGGCGCAGTCCTACAAGGATGCGGTCGAGGCCCTGTTCTCCGTGGCCTACACGCTCAAGTTCCTGGTGAAGAAAGGCCCTGTGGGTCCGGACTATGGCGTCATGCCCCTGGAGGGCCTGTGGTGGGCCGATGACATGGCGCATTTCGGCAGCGGCAGCAAGTCGCACTGGAAATGGACCGCACTGATCATGCAGCCGCCCTTTATCAGCCCTGCCATGGTGGACAGCGCCATGGCCGCGGTGCGACAGAAGAAGGGTCTGGTGGCACTGGACAAGCTGCGCCTGCAGACTTTTGCCGAAGGACGCTGCGCGCAAATCCTGCATATCGGGCCGTTTTCGCAGGAGGCCCCGACCATCGAGAAGGTGCACCGGTTTATCCAGGCCCGGGGTGCGCTACGCGGCAAACACCATGAGATCTATCTGAGCGATATCCGCAGGACAGTGCCGGAAAAGTGGAAGACCCTGATTCGCCAGCCCCTGCAGAGCACGACCGGGGTCACTCCGCTTCAACGCAGCGCCGGCCCGGACTAGGGCTTGAAGTCGTAGGTGCCGGGCAGCAGGATGTTGGTGTTCACGGTCTGGATATTGGTGTGGCCGCAAAAGGCCATGGTGATGTCCAGTTCCTTGTGGATGATTTGCAGCGCCTTGAGCACGCCCGCTTCACCCATGGCGCCCAGGCCATAGACCATCGCGCGGCCTATCATGGTGCCGCGTGCGCCCAGGGCCCAGGCCTTGAGCACGTCCTGGCCGCTGCGGATGCCGCCGTCCATCCAGACCTCGATTTGGTCGCCGACCGCCTGCGCAATTTCTGGCAGCGCCGAGATGCTGCTGGGTGCGCCGTCAAGCTGGCGCCCGCCGTGGTTGCTCACCACAATCGCGTCGGCGCCACTGGCCACGGCCAGGTGCGCGTCTTCCAGGTCCTGAATGCCCTTGAGGATGAGCTTGCCGCCCCATTGCTCCTTGACCCACTGCACATCGGCCCAGGACAGGGTGGGGTCGAACTGCTCGTTGGTCCAGGAGGCCAGCGAGTTCATGTTCGTCACCGCTTTCACATGGCCCACCAGGTTGCCAAAGGTGTGGCGGCGCGTGCCGGCCATACCCAGGCACCAGCGCGGCTTGGTCATCAGGTTGATGATGTTGGCAATAGTGGGCTTGGGGGGGGCTGTCAGGCCGTTCTTCAAATCCTTGTGGCGCTGGCCTATCACCTGCAGGTCCAGCGTCAGCACCAGGGCGCTGCAGCGGGCGGCGCGGGCGCGCTCAATCATCTTCTTCATGGCGTCGCGGTCGCGCATCATGTAGAGCTGGAACCAGAACGGTGCCTGGGTGTTCTGCGCAATGTCTTCGATCGAGCAGATGCTCATGGTGGACAGCGTGAAGGGGATGCCAAACTTCTCCGCCGCCTTGGCCGCCTTGATTTCACCGTCGGCATTCTGCATGCCGCACAGGCCCACCGGCGCAATGCACACCGGCATCTTGGCCTCCTGGCCGACCATCTTGGTGGCGGTGCTGCGGTTCTCCATGTTTACCGCCACGCGCTGGCGCAGCTTGATCTTCTGGAAGTCGGACTCGTTGGCGCGGTAGGTGGATTCGGTCCACGAGCCCGAGTCGGCGTAGTCGTAAAACATGCGCGGCACGCGCTTCTCGGCCAGTACACGCAGGTCTTCGATGGTGGTGATAACGGTCATGGGGGCCTTTGATATTGGGAACTGCAGCGATGGTACGTGCATCGCACGGCAGGCCCGATTGAATTCCACCGTGCCGGGGTTGAAATTTTTTGCTGGCGCAAGGCCCGGCCACAGGCGCGGGCTGCGGCCCGGAACCCGGGCTGCGCGCAGCTAGGCCGATGGTGGCTGGGCTTGCAGGTAGGCGCCCAGCGGGTCGGCCTGCCACTGGTCTACCCAATCCGGGAAGCGCGCCGCGACCATGGGCATGGCAATGCCATAGCCCTGTGCCACGTCGCAGCCGACGGCGATCAGCAAGTCGCGGTGCGCCAGCGTTTCCACGCCTTCGGCCACCACCTGCCGGCCAAAGGCGCGGGCCAGACCGATGACGCCGTTCACGATGGCCAGATCGTTCAGGTCTTCCAGCATGTCGTGCACAAAGCTGCGGTCAATCTTGAGGGTCTCCACCGGCAGGTGCTTCAGGTAGGCCAGCGACGAATAGCCGGTGCCAAAGTCGTCCAGCGCAAAGTGCACACCCAGGCTCTGGCAGCGGCTGATGATGCTGTGGATGCGTGCCAGATCTTCAAAGGCACTGGTTTCCAGCACTTCCAGTTCCAGTTGACCCGGCTGCACGTCGGCGCAGGCGGCCAGCAATTCCCGCAGGCGTTCCGGGAAGTGTTCGTCCTGGAGTTGCAGGGAGCTGATGTTGACGCTGACCGGAAGCGCCAGCCCCGCGGCCTGCCACCGGCTCATCTGTGCCAGCGCCGTGCGTATCACCCACTCGCCCATCTGGATGCTGAGCGGGTGGTTTTCGATGACGGGCAGAAAGTCCCCCGGTTGCAGCAGGCCGCGCTGCGGATGGTTCCAGCGGATCAAGGCCTCGGCACCCACCACGATGCCGGTGCGCATATTCACCTTGGCTTGGTAGTACAGCTCAAACTGCTCCTGCAGCAGGCCGCGTTGCATGCATTCCAGGCTGTCGCGCAGTTGCCGGATGGCAGCGTCCTGTGTCACGTCGAATAGGTGGTAGCGGTTCTTGCCAGCCTGTTTGGCGGCATACATGGCCTGGTCGGCCTGGCGCATCAGCAAATCCACTTCCACGCCATCCTGCGGCGACAGCGTGACCCCCATGCTGGCCGAAACGCGCAGGTCCAGTGCACCGACGCGGATGGGTGTGGCGGCGGCCTGCAGCAGGCGCAGCAGTATCGGCTCGCAGTCCTGCGGGTGCTCCAGGTCGACCAGCACCGCCACGAACTCATCACCGCCAATGCGGGCCAGTGTGTCGCCTTCGCGCAGCGTGGCCTGCAGGTTCTGCGCGAGGGCGATCAGCAAGTCATCGCCGGCGGCATGGCCATGGCTGTCGTTGACAGCCTTGAAGCCATCCAGGTCCAGAAACACCACGGCCAGGCTCAGCCGGCGGCGCTGGCTCTGGACCAGGGCCTGGTGCAGCCGGTCGGCCAGCAGCACGCGGTTGGGCAGGTTGGTCAGGGCGTCGTAGTGGGCAATGTGTTCCAGCGCCTGCTGGTGCTCCTTGAGCGGCGTGATGTCGCTGAACAGGGCCACATAGTTCTGCACCACGCCTGCGGCATCCAGCACGCTGCTGATGGTCAGCATTTCTGCATAGACGTCGCCCTGCTTGCGGCGGTTCCAGACTTCGCCGTACCAGTGGCCTTTTTCGTTCAGGCTGTGCCAGAGCTTGGCGTAAAAGTCGGCCGGCTGGCGCCCCGAGTTGAGGATGCGCGGGTTTTGCCCCAGCGCCTCCGCGCGGCTGTAGCCGGTGATCTTGCTGAAGGTTTCATTCACGTCCACGATCAGGCCTGCCGCGTCGGTGATCAGGATGCCTTCCTTGGCATGCGTGAACACGCTGGCTGCGAGCTTGAGGTGGGTTTCCAGGCGCTTCTGTTCCGTCACATCCTCAAACACCCAGATGCTGCCTGCATCCAGGTTGTCGCTGTCCACCGCCTTGCCAGACATGCGCACCCACACCAGCTGGCCCTGTTTGTGGAGCAGCGGCTGCTCTTCGATGTAGCGCTCGCCCCGCTGGATGGCTGCATAGCCGTTGTGCCCCAGGGCTTCGTAGGCTTCGCTGCTGGGGTAGTACATGCGGGTGCTGTGGCCCACGATCTCCAGCATGCTGTAGCCGAACAACTCGGCCATGCGGGCATTGGCCCAGATCTGGATGCGACCCTTCACAAAAATAATGCCCACGCTGGAGTTCTCCAGGATGGTGTTCATGTCGCGGTCATGCTCGTAAATGGCTTGCTCGAGCAGCTTGCGATCGGTGATTTCCTTGATGAAGCCGTGCCACAGCAGACCGCCTTCCTCCAGCAGCATGGGGTTGGCCAGGCCGGCCAGCCAGCGCGTGTGCTGTGCGTCGTCCAGCACGCGGAACTCATGCTGCCAGACCGTGCGGGTGTCGCCGGAATGCTGCATCGCGTCCTGCATGCCCTGCAGATCCTCGGGGTGTACGCGCAGGAATATGGGGGCCGCGTCGTTCTGCACATCCTGCGGGCGCACGCCGAACAGTTCGTGCAGACCCTCGCTGGCGTAGGGGATGGTGGCCCGGCCGTCGGGGTGCAGGCGGTACTGGAAGATCACACCCGGCACATGCTGCGACAGGCGGTCCAGCAGATCATGGCTGGCTTGCAGATGGTTCTGAACCTGCAGCAATTCCTGCCGGGTGAGCAGACTGCGCTGCTCGGCCTGGCGCAGGTGGCGTATGAACAGCCAGGCCGCCAGCATGATCAGTGCCGTGGCGGCCAGGCTGTAGAAGCCGGCGTTCTTCCAGCGGTTCAGTACCAGATCATTGGATGCAATCAGCACCACCCGCAGCGGGTGGCTGCGCAACTGCCGTACCGCAAGGATGTGGTTGCCGTATTCCTGCACGCGCGAGCCATAGCCGCCGCGCTGGTGGTCCAGCAAGCGCAGCAGATGCAGGGACTCCGGGGTGTGGCAGGACGTGCCCAGGTCGCCGATGTCCATCACCACGGCGCCTTCGGTGTCGATCAGGCAGCTTGCCGTGACCGGGTAGAGCATGCTTTGGGACGACACGCCCTGAAAGTAGTCTGGGGACAGCGTGGCATACACCGTTCCCAGCTTGTGGCCCTGTTCGGTGCTGGCCACACGGTAGAACGCCAGCTTGTCGTCGTCCTTGCCGAAGCCGGTGGTCCGGCCCAGCCGGCCGGCCTGCTGCACCCAGTCGGGCAGGTCGTCGCTGGCCAGCGGTGCCAGGCCGGTGCGCTCCAGCAGGCGGCCATCTGCGGAGTAAAAGCGCATTTCGCCCAGCGCGGGCGCACGCAGCAGGCGCTTGCGCAAATCCAGCGGTATGCCCGGGCGGCCCGGGTTGTACTCCACCCGGTTGGAAACGCCGACCAGGGTTTGCTCCACCGATTCAAACGAGGTTTCGAACAGCGAGCTCAGCGACAAGGACTGCATCTGCAGTTCGCCCTGTACGCCGTTGCGGACGTTTTGCAGGCTGTCATATTCCTTCCAGATCAGGGTACCGATGGCGGCCACTGCCAGTGCCAGCACGAACAGAATGATGCTGCGCAGAGGTGCTGCGGTCTTGTGTACCGCCAACTGCGCGGAGGCCCGGTCGTTCATGGCGTGGTACCGAACTGCCGGGCGGTTTCCTGCAACAGGGCCGGCGGAATGCCCAGCGTTCGGGCCAGTTCGGTCTGGCCTTGGACCGCCTGTTGGCGCCAGCGCTGGATGGTGCCGGGGCCGGGCTCCAGCACCTTGACGCCATGGGCTTCCAGCGTGTGGCGGGCATCCAGTTGGGCGCGCCCGGCCTCAACGCAGGCATCGTCCACCACCGATTCCCAGGTCTGGCGAATGGTCTGGCGCAAATCGGCCGGCAGTGCGTTCCAATAGCTGCGCGAAATGATGGGGATGTACTGGGCGAAATAGGCCCGGTTCTCGGTGGCATGCTGCACGCCCACTTCCCAGAGCCGGGCGCTGGCAGCGGTCTCATAGGTGGTGAGCAGGCCGTCCAGCCGACCCTGCTGCAGCACATTGGGCAGGTCCGGCCACGGGACTACGGATGGAATGGCGCCCACGGCTGCCACCTGCGCCGAAATGGCGGTGCCGCCGGCAATGCGGATGCGCAGACCGGCCAGGTCCTGGTGGGTGGTGATGGCCTTGCCGGTGGTGAACACGTTGGCAAAGCCCAGGTCGATCCAGCGCCCCGGCACCACCACATTGAGTGACTGCTCCAGATGCGCCGAAATCATCTGGCCGCCTGCACCGTCGCGGAAGCGGTGGTGTTCCGCCGCGCTGTGGCCCATCAGCACCGGCAGCATGAGGGCGCTGACATAAGGGTCGTAGCGGTCCAGCTGCCAGTTGCCCGGCACCGCCATGTCGACCTTGCCCTCGCTGAGGGCACGGATCACATCCTGATCGCGAAACAGCTGCGCGCTGTGCCGGAAGTCGACCAGCAGGCGCCCCCGGGTTTGTGCCGCAAGGCGGTCGGCAAAGCGTTGCACCACACGGGTCTGGAAGTGCGCCGGCGCATTCTCCGTGGAGATGATGAAGGCCAGGGGTTGCTGTGCAGCCAGCGGCAACGCCAGGCACGCCAGCAGCCCCGTAAGCAGACCCCGCCTTGCGCGGACGTGCGCGGCGCCTGTGCTGATCATGTATGCCCTGTGCCTTGTAGTAAGTGTTTGCCCGCCCGCAGCCCCCCTGCAGGCTTTGCAACTATGGGCCAAGTCTGCCGGATGTTGGTTGACCGCCGTCAAACTCACGCTGCATGCAGGTGGGCGCCGGGTGTTAGCCCGGGGTGGATAGTTCTGCCTTGCGTTCACGCAACGAATGTATGAATCCATGTGCGTTTTGCGGGCGAAAGCGGTACAAGCAGCACTTGCCGCACGCTGGCCCGCGGTGCAAGCACAGGAGGGTTTATGGATTCGACAGGTAATCGCTTCGGCTATCGCAAATGCCTTGCTGTGCTGCCGGCCCGCGTGGTGGCCGGCCTGGAGCCGGATCCTGCCGCAACCCGGCTACTGCCATGAAGTGGTTGCGCCGCTTTCGCTTCGGGACGCGGCTGGCCTTGCTGCTGGCCACCTTCTCCATCGGCTTTCTGAGCTATGGCGCCTGGAGCCTGTACGTGGCACAAAAGCTGAGCGTCGGAGGGCCGCTGTACCAGCGCATCGAAGTCAGCCAGCAACTGGTGTCGGATGTCTTGCCACCACCCGAATACATCGTTGAGTCGTATATGACCTGCCTGCAGCTGACGGTGGTGGCCGACACCTACCGCATGGGGCAGTTGATTGAGCGTCTGCGGCGGCTGGAGCAGGAGTATGCAGAGCGCCACGATTACTGGCTGCGGGCGCAGCTGACGCCGGAACTGTCCGATGTGCTGCTGCGCCAGGCCCATGCGCCGGCACAGGCATTTTTTGCGCTGGTCAACCACACCTTTTTGCCGGCACTGTTCCGCAATGACAAGGTGGCCGCCGCGCGCGCTGGAAGAACTGACCCGACTCTACGAAGCGCACCGCCTGCAGATTGACCGGGTGGTGGCGCTGGCCAGGGTGCAGGCACAGGCCAGCGAGGCACAGGCCCTGTCGGCCGTGCAGGAGGGCGAACGGGCGCAGGCGGTGATTCTGCCGCTGTGCCTGGCACTGGGCGTGGTGCTGGCAGGCCTGATACACCGCAGCATCCTGCGGCCCCTGAACCAGGCGCTGTCGATTGCCAGGCAGGTGGCCCAGGGTGAATACCAGGTGCCCGCGCATGAGGCCTTTGCCGATGAGGCCGGGCTGCTGCTGCAAGCCCTGCAGGACATGGGCAACAGCCTGGCGGCATCCATGGGCGCGCTGGAAGAGGCCCGGCAGGCGGCCGAGGCCTCCTCGCATGCCAAGGGCGACTTCCTGGCCAATATGAGCCATGAGATCCGCACCCCCATGAATGCCATCATCGGCTTGTCCAATCTGGTGCTGAAGTCCGAGCTGTCACCGCGCACGCAGGACTATGTGATCAAGATCCGCCAGAGCGGCGAGCATCTGCTGGGCATCATCAACGACATCCTGGATTTTTCCAAAATCGAGTCGGGCAAGCTGGAGGTGGAGTCGGTGCCGTTTTCGCTGAATGCGGTGATCGACAGCGTGGTCAACCTGATGTCGGAAAAGGCGGAGAGCAAGGGCCTGGAGCTGCTGTGCCAGCTGGACCCGCAAATCCCGCTGAACCTGGTGGGCGACCCGCTGCGCATTTCCCAGGTCTTGATCAACTATGCCAACAATGCCGTCAAGTTCACCAAGTCCGGCGAGGTGCGCCTGTCCATTACCCGGGCCTGGCACAGCGATACCGAGGTGCTGCTGCGCTTTGCGGTCAGCGACACCGGCATCGGCCTGACCGATGAGCAGAGCGCGCGTCTGTTCCGCAGCTTTGAGCAGGCCGACAAATCCACTACCCGTGAATACGGCGGCTCCGGTCTGGGGCTGGCCATCAGCAAGAGCCTGGCCCAGGCCATGGGCGGTGAGGTGGGCCTGCACAGCGTGTACGGCAAGGGCTCGACCTTCTGGTTTACGGCGCGCCTGGGTATAGGCGTGCAGGATCTGCGCGTGCAGCCGCGCATTGACCTGCATGGTGCGCGCGTGCTGGTGGTGGATGACAACGAGGCGGCGTCCCTGATCCTGACCGACATGCTGGAGGGCATAGGCTTTGATGTGCAGCGGGCCGATTCGGGTCCGGCGGCCCTGCAGGCCGTCCAGGTGGCCAGTGCCAGTGGCATGCCCTTTGCGTTTGTGATGATGGATTGGTTGATGCCCGGCATGGACGGCCTGCAGACCGTGCGCGCCTTGCGCACCCACCATGCCGACAACGCACCCTGTGTGTTGATGGTTACCGCACACCGGCGCCAGGAACTGGTCAAGGGTGCGGCCATGCTGGGCATTGAGCATGTGCTGGCCAAGCCGGTGAACCCGTCGCTGCTGGTGAACACCATGATGCAAATCCTGGGGCAGGAGCCGGCACCGGCCGAGCAGGCGAGTGCGATGCGCGCCAGCGCGCTGGAAGACAAGCTGCACCGTATTGCCGGTGCGCGCGTGCTGCTGGTGGAGGACAACGAAATCAACCAGTTGGTGGCGCGCGACATGCTCTGTGGCGCAGGCCTGCTGGTGGAGCTTGCCGAGAACGGCCAGCAGGCGGTGGACCAGGTGGCGCTGCGCAACGGGCAAAACCAGCCCTATGACATGGTGCTGATGGACATGCAGATGCCGGTGATGGACGGCGTGACGGCCGCCCGCCTGATCCGGGCCGCCCACGGCGACAGCATGCCGATTGTCGCCATGACGGCCAATGCCATGCAGGCCGATCGTGACCGCTGCCTGCAGGCCGGCATGAATGATTTTGTCACCAAGCCGATACTGCCCGACGCCTTGTGGAAGGTGCTGCTGGACCGGGTCAAGCCACGCCCGGGGCTGGGCGCTGCGGCGGTGCAAGGGCCGCTGGCGCTGGCCGGCGCCGGCAGCGCGGACCAGACCCTGCGCGAGGCCCTGGGCCATGTGGACGGGCTGGATGTGTCCGCCGGATTGCGCAGCACCTCGGACAACCTGGCGTTTTATGCCCGCCTGCTGGGCAAGTTTGTGGACGGTCAGGCCGACGCCATCGCCCGTATCCAGCAATCCCTGGAGGCGGGTGATGCCGGGGGTGCCGAACGCATTGCCCACACCCTCAAGGGGGTGGCCGCCAATCTGGGCGCGCTGGACGTGGTGGGCAGCGCCGGCGCGCTGGAGCGCATCCTGCACGCACCGCTGCAGGCCGATGCCTTCGGCCCCGCCATGCTGCACACCCGTGATGCCCTGGAGGCCCTGATCAACAGGCTGAAGGCGGTGCCCGGACTGGGGCAGGATGCTGGGGCAAGCGATGCCGGAGCCAGCGCTGGCGCCGGCCCGGCCGAGCCCCGTGCCTTGCTGGAAACCATCATCGACCTGCTCGCCCGGGACGATCCCGGTGCAACCGAGCTGTGGGAGACCCACGCCGCCAGCCTGATGCCACTGCTGGCCGATGGCGATGCCGTGGATGCCGCCATTCGCGGTTACGACTTTGAGCGCGCCTGCGCCCTGATGCGAAAAGCCTAGGCCAGACGCGCGCGGTGGCGTGCGATCTGCGCCCGCACCTGGGCCGGTGCGGTACCACCCAGGATGTTGCGGGCGTTGAGCGAGCCGCGCAGGCTCAGGCACTCGAACACATCGGCCTCGATCTTGGGGTTGAACACCTGCAGTTCGGCCAGCGACAGCTCCGACAGGTCCACGCCCTTGGCAATCGCGGTCTTCACCGCATGCGCCACCACCTCGTGCGCATCGCGGAAGGCCAGGCCCTTCTTCACCATGTAGTCGGCCAGATCGGTGGCCGTGGCATAGCCGCGCTTGGCAGCGCGTTCCATGGCCTCGGGCTTGACGCTGATGCCGCCCACCATTTCGGCAAAGATGCGCAGCGTGTCTTTGAGCGTGTCCACGGTGTCGAACAGCGGCTCCTTGTCTTCCTGGTTGTCCTTGTTGTAGGCCAGGGGCTGGCCCTTCATCAGGGTGATCAGGCCCATCAGGTGTCCCACCACACGGCCGGTCTTGCCGCGTGCCAGCTCGGGCACATCGGGGTTTTTCTTCTGCGGCATGATGGAGCTGCCGGTGCAAAAGCGGTCGGCAATGTCGATAAAGCCAAAGCTCTGGCTCATCCACAGAATCAGTTCTTCGGACAGGCGGCTGATATGCACCATGGCCAGCGTGGCAGCGGCGGTGAACTCGATGGCAAAGTCGCGGTCGCTCACTGCGTCCAGGCTGTTCTGGCACACGCCTTCCATGCCCAGGCTGTCGGCCACACGCTCGCGGTCCAGCGGGTAGCTGGTGCCGGCCAGGGCGGCGGCGCCCAGCGGCAGGCGGTTGACGCGGCGGCGCACATCGCCCATGCGCTCGGCATCGCGGCTGAACATCTCCACATAGGCCAGCATGTGGTGGCCAAAGCTCACCGGCTGCGCCACCTGCAAATGGGTGAAGCCGGGCAGAATCACGTCCACATTTTTCTCGGCCAGGGCCAGCAGGGATTTTTGCAGTTCGGTCAGTAGCTCGCCAATCAAATCGATCTCGCCGCGCAGCCACAGGCGCACATCGGTGGCCACCTGGTCGTTGCGGCTGCGTCCGGTGTGCAGGCGTTTACCCGCATCGCCCACCAGCGCGGTCAGGCGCGCCTCGATGTTGAGGTGCACGTCTTCCAGGTCCAGCTTCCATTCAAAGTCACCGGCCTCGATCTCACCGCGGATGGTGGCCATGCCACCCTGGATGGAGGCGTGGTCGGCAGCGTTGAGGATGCCCTGGTGGCACAGCATCTCGGCGTGCGCCAGGCTGCCGGTCATGTCGGCCAGCCACAGGCGCTTGTCAAAGAACACGCTGGAGGTGTAGCGCTTGACCAGATCGCTCATGGGCTCGGAAAACAGCGCGGACCACGCTTGGGATTTGTTGGCGAGTTGGTTATCGGAGGGCTTGGAGGACATGGGTCTTGGCAAAGAGTGGGAATGCGCCGCAAAAGGCGTCAAAAT
>CANBTQ010000046.1 GCA_947372425.1 Comamonadaceae bacterium
CTGACCCTGGCCAACGCCATCACGCTCAACAAAGGCAGCGGCACCTGGTACCTGAGCGGCACCGGGCTGCAGCACCTGGCCATGCAGGGCAACACCGGCACCGCCACCATCAACAACGCCGGCGGCACCATCTACGCCGGCTACACCAATGGCGGCAACCTGCAACTCGACTCCGGCATCACCCTGCAGGGCTTTGGCCAGGTCTCCAACTACTACGGCAGTGCCTTTACCAACAACGGCACTGTCATTGCCACTGCGGGGCAAACCTTTACTCTCAACACCACCACGCTGACCAACAACGGCACCCTGGCCGCCATGGCCGGCGCCACCATTTACCGCGCCAGCGCCTTCACCAGCACCAGCGGCAGCACCCTGGCGGGCTCGGGCACGATTGATGTGGGCGCTGGCAACACGCTGACCAGCAACGGCACCATCGCACCCGGGGTGGCGGGCGCCGACACCACCGGCACGCTGACCATCATTGGCAACCTGGTGATGGGCTCCGGCAGCACGCTGAACGTGGACATCAACAGCCCGCTGGCCGGCGACTACGACAAGCTCAGCGTCACCGGCAGCGCGAATCTGGGCGGTGCCACGCTGAACCTGAGCGGTGGCGCCAGCACCGGATCCTTCACGGTGGTGACGGCCACCGGCGGCCTGGGTGCAACGACGTTTGGCGTGATCAATGCCGGCACCTTCACCCAGACGCCCAGCTACGCAGCGGGCAGCCTGACCCTGGGCGTGAGCGGCAACAGCAATGCCTCGATTTACTGGGATGGCGGTGCCGCCACCAGCAACTGGTCCGATGCGCTGAACTGGAGCAACGACCTGGTACCCACGCTTGCCACCACGCTGTACGTGGGATCGGGCGCGGGCACCGTCACCGCCTCCGGCACCGGACTGGCGGCCAATGCCGTGAGCATGGACGCCAACTTCAACCTGACCGCCGGCGACCTGACGCTGGCCAACGCCTCCACCTTCCGCGGCACCACCGCCATCAGCGGCGGCACGCTGACCGGCACCGGCGCACTGACCATTGCCTCCGGCGGCGTCTTCAACTGGAGCGGTGGCACCATCACCGGCAGCGCGGCCAGCACGCTGACCACACAGGCCGGCTCCACCACCACGGTGACCGGTGGCACCCTGGGCGCCAACCGCAGCTGGACCAACAACGGCACGGTCAGCATCGCACCGGCGGCCTGGAGCACCACCGGCAGCTTCAACCATGCCGGCGGCGTGCTGAACCTGACCGGCAACTTTGGCAATGCCAACCTGTTCAGCATCACCCGCAGTGTCGGCAGCAGCGTCAACCTGCAGGGCACGCTGAACCTGGGTGGCAGCACGCTGGACATCGGCGCGACCGGCGCGTTTGGCACCGGTGGCCTGAGCACCCTGAGCGGCACCCTGCAAAACGGCACGCTCAGCAGCGCCGACGGCACACCCCTGGTCAGCAGCGGCATTGGCACGCTGGACGGCATCACCGTAGGCAGCAACCTCGCCATCGGGGGGGCACTCTTCCTGCTGAACGGCCTGACCCTGGCCCAGGGCGTTACCGTCAACAAGGGCAATGGCACCTGGTACCTGAACACCGGCGCCGTGCAGCACCTGGCGCTCGCCGCCGGTGCCACCGCCGCGACCCTTAACAACGCGGGCGGCAGCATCTACGCCTCGTACGCGACGGGCGGCAGCCTGCAGATCGACAGCGGCGTCACGCTGCAGGGCTATGGCACGGTGCTCGACTACAACAGCAGCACCCTCACCAACTACGGCACCATCGTTGCCAATGTGCCGACCCAGACCCTGAGCATCTCCACCAACAACTTCAGCAACGCGGCCGGTGGCGTGCTCAGCGCCGGCGGCGGCATCCTCAACCTCAGCCCGGGCAGCACCACGGCGAACTGGAGCAACGCCGGGCAGATCCAGGTCAACAGCGGCAGCCTCAACCTGGGCGGCAAGTTCAGCCCCGGCGAGCTGGCCGGCGTCCACTACAGCCGCAGCGCTGGCAGCAACGTGAGTGTCAGCGGCATTCTGGACCTGGGCACGGGTAGCCTGGACATCGGCAGCAACGGCCTGTTTGGCAGCGGTGGCCTGAGCAGCCTGAGCGGCAGCATCAAGAGCGGCACGCTGCACAGCGGCGACGGCAATGCGCTGACGATCAGCGGCACGGCCACGCTGGACAGCATCACCGTGGACAGCAACCTGACCATCAACGGTTCGCTCTACATTTATAACGGCCTGACCCTGGCCCAGGGCGTCAACGTCAACAAGGGCGGCGGCACCTGGTACCTGAACACCGGCGCCGAGCAGCACCTGGCACTGGCCAGTGGCGCCACGGCCGCGACCCTCACCAACGCGGGCGGCAGCATTTACGCCTCCTACGCGTCGGGCGGCAGCCTGCTGATCGACACCGGCGTGACCGTGCAGGGTTATGGCCAGATCTACGACAACTACAGCAGCACCCTTACCAACAACGGCAGCCTGATCGCCAATGCCGCCGGGCTGAACTGGACGGTCAACACCAACACCCTGGTCAACAACGGCCTGCTCGCGGCCAGCAGCGGCACCCTGTCGCTCAACCCGGTCACCTTCAGCAACGCCCTGGGCGGCGTGGTCAACGCCAGCGGCGGCACCGTCAACATCACGCCCAGCAACAACACCGTGAACTGGAGCAACCTGGGCCACATCAATGCGGTCAGCGGCACCCTCAACCTGGGCGGCAAGTTCAGTACCACCGAGCTGGCCAACGGCCACTACAGCCGCACCGCCGGCAGCACGGTGAACATCACCGGCATCCTGGACCTGGCCACGGCAGCGCTGGACATCGGCGGCACCGGTCTGTTTGGCAGCGACGGCCTGAGCAACCTGAGCGGCACCTTGCGCAACGGCACGCTCAGCAGCAGCGACGGCACGGTGCTCAACGCCAGCGGTACGCTGGACAGCATCACCATCGGCAGCAACCTGAGCAGCAACGGCTCCTTCACGCTGCTGGGCGGGCTGACGCTGGCCGACGGCGTGGTCGTCAACAAGGGCAGCGGCACCTGGTACATGAACACCGGCGCCGTGCAGCACCTGGGCCTGCAGAGCGGCGCCACGGCGGCCACGATCAACAACGCCGGCGGCACCATCTACGTGTCCTACGCCTCCGGCGGCAGCACGGTGATCGACAGCGGCGTCACCTTGCAGGGCTATGGCCAGCTCTACGACAACTACAGCAGCACCCTCACCAACAACGGCACGCTGCTGGCCAACACCGCCGGCCAGTACTGGACGCTCAACAGCAGCAGCCTGGTCAACAACGGCCTGCTAGGCGCCAGCGCCGGCGTGCTGGCCCTCACGCCCGCCACCTTCAGCAACGCCCTGGGCGGCGTGGTCACCGCCAATGGCGGCACCGTCACCATCAGTCCGACCAACAGCACGGTGAACTGGAGCAACCTGGGCCATATCAACGCCACCAGCGGCAGCCTCAACCTGGGCGGCAAGTTCAGCACCACCGAACTGGCCAGCGGCCACTACAGCCGCACGGCGGGCAGCCTGGTCAATATCTCGGGCACGCTGGACCTGGCATCGACCGGCAGCGTGGACATCGGCAGCACCGGCCTGTTCGGCAGCGGCGGCCTGAGCAATATGCTTGGCAGCATCAAAAGCGGCACGCTCAGCAGCAGCGACGGCACCGTGCTCAATGCCGGTGGCTCGCTGGACGGCATCACGGTGGGCAGCAACCTCACGGTGAACGGCTCGCTCTACCTGTACAACGGCCTGACACTGGCCGACGGCGTGGTCCTCAACAAGGGCAGCGGCACCTGGTACCTGAACACCGGCGCCGTGCAGCACCTGGGCCTCAAAACCGGCGCCACGGCGGCCACGATCAACAACGCCGGCGGCACCATCTACGTGTCCTACGCCTCCGGCGGCAGCACGGTGATCGACAGCGGCGTCACCCTGCAGGGCTATGGCCAGCTCTATGACAACTACGGCAGCACCCTCACCAACAACGGCACGCTGCTGGTGACCGAGGCCGGCCGCACGCTCAGCATCAACAGCACCGGCTTCATCAACAACGGCACCCTGGGGCTCGTGAGTGGCGCCACGCTGTACCGCCCCACCGGCTTCACCAGCAACGGCGTGATCAACGGCTCGGGCACCCTCAGCGTGGGCACCGGCGCGGCTGCCCTGATCAACCACGGCACCATCAACCCGGGTGGCAGCAATGCCGCCGGCATCCTGACCATTGCCGGCGACCTGACCCTGGGCGCGGGCAGCATACTGAATGCCGAGCTGGCCAGCCTGGGCCTGTTTGATGCCCTGGCGGTGAGCGGCAGCGTGACCGGCAACGCCGGCTCGTTTGGCGCGCTCAACGTCAGCCACATCAACAACTTCGGCTTTGCCAATGCCAGCGGCGACAGCTTCCGCCTGATCAGCGCCGGCACGCTGGCGGCCAGCACCAGCTTTGCCTCCATCAGCGGCAGCCGCGCCACCCTGGCGCCGCTCTACACCGCCACCGCCTTCACCCTGTCAAGCACGCCCTACACCCTGACCGTCACGCCCGATGCAGCGGGCAAGGTCTACGGCACGGCCGACCCCGGCTTTACCTACAGCGCCAGCGGCTTTGACAGCAACACCGGCGACTCGCTGGCCAACGCCTTCAGCGGCGCCCTGGGCCGCGTGGCCGGCAGCAACGTGGGCAGCTACGCCTACACCCTGGGCAGCCTGGTGTCGCCACTGGGCTATGCCCTTGTGGTGGGCGGCAGCAACCAGTTCGGCATCACGCCGGCCAGCCTGACGGTCACCGCCAACAACGCCAGCAAGGCCTACGACGGCCTGGCCTACAGCGGTGGCAACGGCGTCAGCTACAGCGGCTTTGCGCCGGGCGACACGGCGGCTTCGCTGGGCGGCACGCTGAGCTACGGCGGCACCGCGCAGGGCGCCATCAACGCCGGCAACTACAGCATCCGGCCCTCGGGCCTGGCTTCGTCCAACTACAACTTCAGCTATGTGGACGGCCAGCTCACCATTGCCACCGTCGGCATCCGCATCAACCTGAACGGCACGCGCAGCTACGACGGCACCAACGTGGTGGCGGCCGGCATCTTCACGCTGGGCGGCCTGGTGGGCGGGCAGACCCTCACGCTCAGCGGCGCCGGCAGCGTGGCCAGCAAGAACGTGGGCAGCTACAGCGTCAACCTGGGCAGCCTGACGCTGGGTGACGGCAGCAATGGCGGCCTGGCCAGCAACTACACGCTGCTTACCGGCACCCACCTGGCCAGCATCACGCCGGCCCCGCTGACGCTGAGCAGCAGCAACGTCAGCAAAACCTACGACGGCAGCACCACCGCCGCCGGCGTGGCCAGTGTGGCGGCCGGCACCCTGTTTGCCGGCGACAGCCTGAGCGGCGGCAGCTTTGCCTTCAGCGACCCGAACGCCGGCGTGGGCAACAAGACGGTCACTGTGTCGGGCGTCACCGTTTCGGACGGCGTGGCCAGCGGCAACTACGCGCTGAGCTACCAGCCCAACACCAGCAGCACCATCAACCCGGCCCTGCTCAGCCTGTCGGCCAGCAAGACCTTTGACGGCACCACCGACCTGAGCGCTGCCGGTGCGGTGCAGCTGGCCGGTCTGGTGGGCGGCGAGACCCTGGGCGTCACGGCCGCCACAGCCAGCGATGCCCATGTGGCCGGCATCGGCAAATTCATCAACGCCCTGACACTGGCCGATGGCAGCGGTCTGCGCAGCAACTATGCGCTGCCGGTACTCAGCAGCGCCAGCGCGCCGGTCACCATCACGCCGCGGGCGCTGGGCGCCAACGCCAGCATCGTAGGCGCCGGCAAGACCTTCGACGGCACCCTGGTGGCCACCGGCTCCAGCATCAGCGGCAGCACCACCGGTGCCGTGGGAAGTGACAGCGTGGCCCTGGACACCAGCGGCATGGCACTGGCCTTTAACGCGGCCCATGTGGCCACGGCCAGCAGCATCCAGGCCAGTGGCAATGCGGCCCTGGGCCTGGTGAGCAGCGTAGGCAGCGGCCTGCAGGACGGCAGCAGCGCCGCCAACCGGGTGGTGTCGCAGGCCAGCGACTATGTGCTGGCCGCGCAGCCCGTGGTGGCCAGCGTGGCCGGCAGCATCACGGCCCGCGCCCTCAGCGCCAGCGCCACCATCACGGCCGCCAGCAAGACCTATGACGGCAGCCTGGCGGCCACCGGCTCCACGGTCAGCGGCAGCACCAGCGGCACGGTGGGCAGCGACAGCGTGGCCCTGGACACCAGCGCACTGCTGCTGACCTACAACAATGCGCACGTGGGCACCGCCACCCGCATCAGCGCCAGCGGCAACGTGGCCCTGGGTGCGCTCAGCAGCAGCGGCTCGGGCAACCAGAGCGGCAGCGACAGCAACAACCGCGTGGTCTCCCTGCCCGGCGACTATGCGCTGGCAGCACAGCCCACCATCAGCCCGGTGGCCGGCAGCATCCAGGCCCGCAGCCTGAGCGCCACCATGGCCATAGGCGGCACGCTGAGCAAGACCTATGACGGCAGCACCGCCGCGCCCGCGGCCCTGGTGCAGGGCACGGTCATCGGCGCCCTGGCTGGCGACACGGTGGTGCTGGACGTAAGCCCGGTCAGCCTGGCCTACAACAGCCCCGACGTGCTCACGGCCAACGCCATTCTGGCCAGCGGCACGCCCCTGCTGAGCCTGCAGGGCACCGGCAACATCAGCCTGCCCAGCGACTACGTGATCACGCCACCCGTGGTGAGCCCGGTGCCCGCCAGCATCACGCCACGCGCCGCCGTTACCTGGCAGGCCAACGGCAGCAGCAATCTGTGGAGCGACCCGGCCAACTGGGACCTGCTGCCCAGCAGCGGCAACGTGTTGTCGGCCGTGATCCCCAGCGGCGCCAGCGTGGTGTTTGACGCCTCGGCCCAGGCCACCAGCCTGCAATCCATCGCCAGCGCCGGCACCGTCACCGTCACCGGCGGCGTGCTGTCCATCTCCGGCGCGCTGAACACGGCGCGCTACCTGCAGACCGGCGGCACCCTCAATGGCACCGGCTCGGTCACCGTCAGCAGCGACTTCAGCCAAAGCGCGGGCAACATCGCCGTCAGCGGCCCGGTGTCCCTGACCCAGGCCAGCGGCAACCTGGTGGTGGGCAATATCAGTGGCTCCAGCGTGAGCCTGGCGGCCCCGCTGGGCAGCGTCATCCAGACGGCGGCCGTGCACAGCCCCGGGCTGCTGCAGGTGCAGGCCGGCCAGGGCGTCAGCCTGACCGATGCCGGCAACACGGTGGCGGCGTTTGCCGCCAGCAGCGGCGGCAACGTCACCCTGGTGAACAGCGGCGCGCTGGACCTGCAGACCATCCACCTGGCTGGTGGCACGCTGCGCATTGACAACACCGGCGCCACCAGCAACTCCGGCGCCCTGCTGGTCAGCGGCGGCGGCGTGGAGATCAACGCGCACAGCCCGCTCACCATCAACAGCGCCATCAGCGCCGACGGCAACATCGTGCTGAGCGCGCTGACAGCCAGCAGCGCCAGCAACATTGGCATCAACGCCGCCGTCACCTCCAACGCCGGCGCCATCTCGGTGCAGGCCTATAACAACGTGCTGCAAAACAGCCGCATGAGTGCCGCGCTGGGGCTGGACATCAGCACCCAGGTCGGCAGCCTGGCGTTCGGCCCGGGTGCCTTCAGCAGCGGCAACCCGGTGAGCTACACCCAGGGTGGCGTGGCCTACACGCCACCCTGGATCACCTCCACCCTGAGCGGCGGCGCCATCGACTTTGTGACCAGCTTTGCCGACCAGTTCCAGGCCACGCTGGACCAGCAACAGCAGCAGGTGGCCACGGCCGACGACCCGCTGGACCTGAAGAAGCGCGCCCGCGACAACCTGGTGGTGGAGGGCGAAAGCTGCAAGCCCTGAAGCAGGCGGCAGATTTGCGATACTGCGCGCCGGGCCACGCCGGCCCGCAACCCTGAGCCCATCCATGAACCCTGCCACCGCGCTGACCACCCTGCTCCCCACGCTGGCGCGCCACGGCCTGCAGTTGCGCGGCGCCTGGCCGGTGCAGCCCGGCGACACGCTGCCCCCCCTGCCCGACGGCAGCCGCCCGGCGCAGGTCTGCCTGGTGGGGGTGGTGGGCTCGGACTTCTGGCCGCACTTCCAGGCCTCGGCGTTTTACCGCGACGGCCGGCCCGACCCGCTGGACCGCTGGAGCCAGGCCATTGGCGACGACCTGGCCGCGCGCCTGGGCGGCCTGGCCCTGTACCCGTTTACCGGCCCGCCCTACCACCCATTTCAGCAATGGGCCGACCGCGGCGAACCCACCCAGGCCAGTGCCCTGATGCTGCGCATCCACCCGGTCCACGGGCTCTGGCATGCCTACCGTTTTGCCCTGGCGCTGCCGGGGCCGCTGCTGGCTGCCGCGCAGCAGCCGCCCTCCCCCGCCGCCACCGACCTGTGCGCGCAATGCAGCGGCCAACCCTGCCTGCAGGCCTGCCCGGTAGCTGCCTACACCGGCGAACGCTTTGTGCTCGAGGCCTGCGCGGGCCACCTGCATTCGGGTGCCGGTGCGGACTGCATGCAGGGCGGCTGCCAGGCGCGGCGCGCCTGCCCTGTGGCACCGGACTTGCGCTACACGCCCGAGCACGCCGCCTTTCACATGCAGGCCTTCGCCCGCAACCACGGGTAATCCGCAAGCGAAACAATGCCGCCGCCGGGCTGCCCTGCCCGGCACTGTTGTCTAATAGGCCGCATTGGCTGGTACCGCGTCAAATTCATGGCGATTCAGGGGAGTGCGCTTTGCGATTTTTAAAATTATTGATGGGCAGTACCTGTGTGCTGGCGGGCATGGCATTTGCCGAAACACCGTCCCAGGCGCCGGCACGCCCACCCGGCGCCACCATTTCAGAAACCGACTACCTGGTCGATGTGCCCAGCGTGATCTCGGTGTCGCGCCTGGCGCAGACGCTGGACGAGACGCCCGGTGCGGTCACCATCCTGGACCGCGAGTTCATCCGCATGACCGGCGCGCGCGATGTGGTGGACGTGCTGCGCTTTGTGCCCGGTTTCCAGACCACCTCCAGCTACGAGACCGACGCCCCCATGGCCACCTACCATGGCCGCAATGACGACTGGGCCAACCGCATCCAGGTGCTGGTGGATGGCCGCTCGGTCTACTCCAGCCTGCTGCAGGGCTCGGCCGGCATCGGCTGGCAGACCCTGGCGCTGGACGACATCGAACGCATCGAGGTGCTGCGTGGTTCCAATTCCGCCACCTATGGTGCACGCGCCTTTCTGGGCGTGGTCAACATCATCTCGCGCGATGTGCGTGACACCACCGGCGTGGCGGCCTCGGTCAGCCGCGGCGAGAACGGTGTGGCAGACGCCGGCGCCAGCCTGGGCTGGACCGACCAGGACGCCAGCTTCCGCCTCAGCGCCGACAGTGTCAGCGACGACGGCCTGAAGGGCGCCTTTGGCAAGAACCACACGGAACGCATGAACTTTTCCTCCCACTTCGCACTGGAGCACGGTGCGGAACTGGACCTGCGCGCCGGTGGCCTGGGCATTTATGCCGGGCGCGGCAGCAGCGACAGTGCCCAGTACGGCAACCCGGAGCGGCGCTGGTCGCTGGGCTCGCAATTTGTTCAGGCCGACTGGCGCAAAAGCCTGGACGAGTCGCAAGACCTGGCGCTGACCCTGTCGCACACCGAGAACAGCAGCCGCGACCACTTTGCCTACCTGACGCACGACCCGATACCCGACAACAACGGCATTCCCCGCGACTACTACGGCGCCAGCGTGGACTTTGGCGGCGATGAATATGTGGACACCGTGACGGTGCAGCACACCGTCCGCCTGAGCCCCAGCCTGCGCAGCGTCTGGGGCGGCGAATTCCGGCGCGAACGGGTGGTCTCGCCGGCGCTGTTTTCCGCCACCGGCGGTGCAACAACCGACTTCTACCGCCTGTTTGGCAGTGCCGAGTGGCGCCTGTCGGACAGCCTGCTGCTGAATGCCGGCGCACTGGCCGAACACAGCGATGCCGATGGCGATTCGCTGTCGCCGCGCCTGATGCTGAACTGGCGCGTGGCACCCGGCCACACCCTGCGCGCCGGCGCGTCCACCGCGTTTCGCCCGCCCAGCGCCTACGAGAAGTACGGCCAGGTGCTGTATGTGGACGCCCAGAGGCAATACCCCACCGGCCACTTCATCTTCAACAACGGCACGCTGGTGCCCGAGAAGCTGTTCTCGCAGGAACTGGGCTATTACTTCGCACCGCTCAACAGTGCGTTCAGTGGCGATGTGCGTGTCTTCCAGGAGCAGATTACCGACGGCATCTCGCATACCGAGAACGGCATCATTCCCGGCATACAGCCGCAGTACAACCTGAACCGCACGCAAGACCAGATCAGCGGCATGGAGCTGCAGGTGAACTGGGTGCCGGCACCGGCCACCCGGGTGTTTCTGTCGCAGACCTGGACCGCGATTGATGTCAGCGCCTCCAGCGGCGTGGAGTCGCAGTTCCGCACCGCGCACGGCGCACCCCGCTATGCCGCCAGCCTGGTGGTGATGCACAGCTTTGCCAATGGCTGGCATGCATCGGTCATGCATCAGGTGGCCGACGATGTGGCCCTGATGTCCATCTCCGACAACCAGTGGCTGTTCTCCATGCAGCGCACCGACCTGCGCCTGGCCAAGGACCTGCGCCTGGGTGGCTACAAGTCGGAACTCGCCGCGGTGCTGCAAAACCTGGGCGAGCCCTACCAGGACGGCGACCACAAGTACTACTTCAACCGCCGCGCCCTGATGACGCTGAAGATTGAATACTGAAGCGCCGACCATGCGGAACCTCCCTCTCTACTTGCGCTGGTGGCTGTTTGCAGCCCTGGGCTGCCTGCTGGGTGTGGCACAGGCGCACCCGGTGTGCGTGGTCAGCAGCGACCGCTCAAGCGCCTATCAGGAAGCCACCGACAGCCTGGTGCAGGAACTGGTGCGCAGCGGCGTGGCCCGCCAGGACATCCTGTTGATGGGCGTGGCCGAATACCAGGAAGCCGCACTGCACACGGCCGACAACAAGCTGATCATCAGCCTGGGCAGCGACGCCCTGCGTCTGGTCATGGCACAGAGCAACCGGACCGCCGTGCTGGCGGCCCTGATTCCGCGCATCAGCTTTGAACGCGTGCTGCAGGAGGCCGGCCGCAAAAACAGCACCAATGTGGCCGCCCTCTATCTGGACCAGCCCTTTGGCCGCCAGCTCGACCTGTTGCGCCTGGCCCTGCCCACGGCCCACCGCATCGGCGTTCTGTGGGGGCCGGAGTCGGTCGCGCAGCAGCCCCTGCTGAGTGCCGCTGCGCAGTCCCGCGGCCTGGATCTGTCCGAGGGCACCTACGTGGAAGGCCAGCCGCTCATCGGTCCGCTGCGCGCAGCCCTGCATGACGCCGACGTGCTGCTCACCGTGGCCGACGGCGCCGTCTACAACCCCTCCAGCGTCTCCAACATCCTGCTCACCAGCTACCGGTCCAAGACGCCGGTGATGGGCTTCTCGCCGGCCTACGTCAAGGCCGGCGCCCTGCTCTCGGTCCACACCACGGCGGCCGAGACCGGTGCCCGGGTAGCGGCACTGGCCAGCCACTACCTGCAAAGCGGCAACCTGCCCGCCAGCCAGTACCCGGCGGACTACAGCATCACCCTCAACGAATACGTGGCCCGCTCGCTGGGCCTGAAACTCGACGCCAAGGCCCTGACCGAGCGCCTGCACCGGCTGGAAAAGCGGCCGTGATGGGCCGCTCCATCCGGGCGCGGATGGCGCTGGCCTCGGTGCTGCCGGTGCTGCTGGTGGTGCTGACCACGGCCAGCATCTTCTGGCGTGACCGGGTGCGGGATCTGGAAGACTCGCACCAGCAGCGCGTCGGCCTGCTGGTGCACCAGGTGGCCCTGTTCAGCGCCTACGGCCTGTTTTCGGGCAACACCGCCAGCCTGCAGGGCGTGGTGCAGGACATGCAGCGCGAACCCGGCGTGCGGGCCGTGCTGGTCTTTGATGCGGCCGGTGCGGTGGTGGCCAGCAGCGGCACCTCCGGCCTGCGCCGCCTGGCCGACCTGGAGGCCCTGGACTACATCCCGCAGCAACGCGCGCAAGGCTTTGACGTGCAGGCCGAGCCGGTGCAGTCCTCGGTGGTGCCGATTGAAGACCTGTATGCGGGCGAGCCGCAGAACCGGGTCCAGAGCCCCCGGCCCCTGGGCAGCGTGCTGATCGAGGTGTCGCGCCAGTCCCTGGACGCGCGCAAGCGCGAGGCCCTGCTGACCGCCCTGGCCGTGGCCGCCGCCGGCATCATGCTGGGCGGCCTGCTGGCTTTCCGGCTGGGCAACCGGGTGGTGCGGCCCATGGTACGCATGTCGCAGATGGTGCAGCGCATCGGCCAGGGCAACTTTGCAGCGGACGAAACCACCGCCGCCGGCGAACCCATGCACGAGTTGCAGGTGTCGCTCAACCAGATGGCCAGACGGCTGGCCTGGAGCCGTGATGACCTGGAGCGTCAGGTGGAAACCGTAACCCAGGCCCTGCGCCTCAAAAAGGAACAGGCGGAGAGCGCCACCCTGGCCAAGTCACGCTTTCTGGCTGCAGCCAGCCACGACCTGCGCCAGCCCTCACACGCCCTGGGCATGTTTGTGGCGCGCCTGGGCCAGCTGCCCATGGAGCCGCAGATGCGCCAGCTGGTCGACAACCTGGAAATCTCGGTGCAGGCCATGCAGGACCTGCTCGACAGCCTGCTGGACCTGTCACGCCTGGACGCCGGCAACGTGCCGGTGCGCCTGGCCCCGGTGGACCTGCATGAGCTGCTGGGCTCGGTGCGCAGCACGCTGGACACCATGGCCGAGGCCAAGGGCCTGCGCCTGCACATATGCCCCACCGGGCTCTGGGCCCTGAGCGACAGCCTGCTGCTGCAGCGCATGCTGAGCAACCTGGTGATCAACGCCATCCGCTACACCGAGCGCGGCACGGTGCTGGTGGCCTGCCGGCCCCACGGGCAGGGCCAGAGCGTGCGCATCGAGGTCCGGGACAGCGGCATCGGCATCGCGGCCGAACACCATGAAGACATCTTCAAGGAGTTTTACCAGCTCGCCAACCGGGCCGGCGACCGCAACTTCGGGCTCGGGCTGGGCCTGAACATCGTGCAGCGCAGCGCGGCGCTGCTCAACCACCAGATCGGCCTGCGCTCCAGCCCGGGCTGCGGCACCTGCTTTTCCATCATCCTGCAGGCCAGCGCACCGGCGCCGCACCAGGCCCCGTCGCCGCTGGGCCCGCTGCAGCCCGCGCCGGGCGATGTCAGCGGCCTGCAAGTGCTGTTGATTGAAGACAACGCCAATGTGCGCGTGGCGGTGCTGGGCCTGCTGCAGACCTGGGGTTGCCGGGTGCAGGGCGCGGCCTCACGGGCCGAGGCGCTGCAGCTGCTGCAGGCGCACGGGATACCCGATGTGATTCTGAGCGACTACCACCTGGGCGCATCGGAAACCGGCATCGACTGCATTGCCGCCCTGCGCGAACAGGCCGGCCGCGCAATCCCGGCCTGCCTGATGAGCGGCGAGACGCACGAGGACTTTTTACAGGCAGTCAAGAACGCCGACCTGCCCCTGCTGCACAAACCGGTGCGCCCGGCCAAGCTGCGCAGCCTGCTGCGGCATATGAGAACCTAACGTGGGGGCCACACTCCAGCCGTTATTGCGAAAACGGCAGTCGCAATTACGGTGCCGGCACCCTCAAGGGTGACTACACTTTCTTTTATTCTCAACACCTTCCCATCCCCCCTAGGAGCAAGCGCATACATGGCCACATTTCCTGAACGAGCCAAGGTCGTCATCATTGGCCTTGGCGGCATCGTTGGCGCCTCGGTGGTGCACCACCTGATTGAACGCGGCTGGGACAACATCGTCGGCATCGACAAGTCCGCCGTCCCCACCGACGTCGGCTCCAC
>CANBTQ010000047.1 GCA_947372425.1 Comamonadaceae bacterium
GCGAGCGAAACACTTCCAGGCGCGAGGCCTGGGCCAGGGCGGCGAGCGCTTTGACAACAGCAGTTGATTCCATAATTCAATGATACTTGAACTATGTGACAAAACCGTGAACCACGGCACTGCAGGGCGGCTCACCAAGAGGCCTGCAGCGGCGCCCGAAGGCGCCAAGCCATCAACCCAGGTTTTGCGCCAGCCACTGCAGCGTGCGGCCCCGCGCCAGGGCGGCTGCGCGCTGGTTGAACATGGGCCGGCCCCAGCAGTTGAAGCCGTGGCCCACGCCGGGGTAGACGTGGAAGGTGGCATTGCTGTGCGAGGCAAAGGCGTCCTGCACCGCGCTGACGGCGGTGGCCGGAATGTGGTCGTCCAGCTCGGCATAGTGAAACAGAATCGGTACCTGCACCGAAGGCGCCACGGCCAGCGCATTCTGGATGCCACCACCGTAATAGCAGACCGCCGCGTCCACTGCGCCGGTGGCGCCCAGTTGGTACGACAGACGCCCGCCCATGCAAAAGCCGATCGAAGCGATCTTGCCGTTGACCTCGGGGCGCGCCCGCAAGGCCTGCGCGGTGGACACCAGATCCTGCACGGCATTGGGGCCGTCCAGGTTGGTCATGTACTGGTAAGCGAACCTCGTGTCAGCCTCGGTGTATTGCAGGTCCACGCGCGGCTGCTGGCGCCAGAACACATCGGGGGCCAGCACCACATAGCCGTCCAAGGCGTACTGGTCGGCCACGGCACGTATGTGCTCGTTCACGCCCCAGATTTCCTGGATGATGACCAGGCCCGGCCCCGTGCCCTTGGGTGGCAGGGACAGGTAGGCGTCAAAGGCTTGGCCGTCGTGGCTGGCAATCGAAATAGTGGATGCGTTCATGGGTTCACTCCTGGGGTTTATTTGGCGGGCTCGGACGCGGCCCTGGCCGCATCGGCGGCGTCGGATTTGGCGGCGTTCTTGAACAATTCGTCCATCGCCTTCTGGTCATCGGCGGCGTTGCCGGGCATGGCATCCACCGGCATTTCAATCTGCACCTTGTCGAGGTCGATCTTCTCTTCCTTGTCCAGGAAGATGGTCACGGTCTGCGGCACAAAAATCACGATCACCACCAGCAGCAACTGCATCACCACCCAGGGAATGGCACCCAGGTAAATGTCACGCGACTCCACCTTTTTCGGCAGTGAACCGTTTTTGAACAGCGTGTCGGAGATGCCGCGCAGATAGAACAGCGCAAAGCCGAACGGCGGATGCATAAAGCTGGTCTGCATGTTGACGCACAAGAGCACGCCAAACCAGATCATGTTGATGCCCAGCTTCTCGGCCACCGGCGCCAGCATGGGCAGGATGATGAAGGCGATCTCGAAGAAGTCGAGAAAGAACGCCAGGAAGAACACAAACACGTTCACCACGATCAGAAAGCCGATCTGCCCGCCCGGCAGGTTGGAGAGCAGGTGTTCGATCCACTTGCCGCCGTCCACGCCCTGAAACACCAGCGAGAACATGCGCGAGCCGATCAGGATGAACACCACCATGGCGGTGATGCGCATGGTGCCGTTCATGGCTTCCTTCACCAGCGCCCAGTTCAGGCGCTTGTGCAGCAAAGCCAGAATGACCGCGCCCACGGCGCCCATGGCACCGGCTTCGGTGGGGGTGGCAATGGCGGTGTCGAGCCCGGGCAGGCCGCCCATGCTGCCCAGCACGGCAAAGATCAGAATGGCCGAGGGGATGATGCCGCGCAGGCACTTGGCCCACAGCGCCCAGCCGTTCAGGGTGCGCGACTCCTTGGGGATGCCCGGCAGGTCATCCGGCCGCAAGCGCGTGAGCACAAAGGTGTAGATGGCAAAGATCAGGATCTGCAGAATCGACGGGCCCCAGGCGCCCTTGTACATATCGCCCACCGACTTGCCCAACTGGTCGGCCAGCACCACCAGCACCAGCGAGGGCGGCACCAGCTGCGTGATGGTGCCCGAGGCCGCCAGCACGCCGGTGGCATAGCGCATGTTGTAGCCGTAGCGCATCATCACCGGCAGCGAGATCATGGCCATGGCAATCACCTGCCCCGCCACGGTGCCGGTAATGGCGCCCAGGATGAAGCCGACGATGATCACCGAGTAACCCAGCCCACCCTTGATCGGGCCAAACAGCTGGCCCATGGAATCGAGCATGTCCTCGGCCAGGCCGCACTTCTCCAGAATCGTGCCCATCAGGGTGAAAAAGGGAATCGCCAGCAGCAGGTCGTTGGACAGAATGCCGAACACATTGAGCGGCAGGCTGGACAAAAACGAGGCCGGAAACCAGCCCTGGTAAATCGCCACCAGCGCGCTGATCAGACCCAGTGCTGCCAGCGAAAACGCCACCGGAAAGCCGATCAGCATGATCAGGATCAGCCCCAGAAACATCAGGGGCGGGAAATTCTCCAGGGTCATTGCAGCGGTCTCTCGTAGTGGATGTCCATCTCGTAGCGGTGTGTCAGCCAGCCCCAGCGTTTGATGATTTCGGCCAGGCCCTGCAGCAGCACGCAGCTAAAGCCCAGCGGCAGCATCAGCATGGCGGGCCAGCGGATCAGGCCGCCGGCATTGCTGGACATCTCGCCCGAGACCGCCATCTTCCAGAACAGCGGGGCCGAAAAATACAGCATGGTGAGCATGGCCGGCAGCAGAAAGAACACCAGGCCAAGCAGATCAATCCAGACCTTTTTGCGGCTGGAAAGCTGGCCGTAAAACACATCCACCCGCACATGCTCGTTGACGCGCAGCACCTGGGCGGCACCCAGCATCACGCAGGTGGCAAACAGGTACCACTGAATCTCCAGCCAGCCGTTGGAGCTGGTGTTGAGCACGTAGCGCACCACCGCATTCAGGCAGCTGATCAGGCAGGACAGCACCACGGCCCATTGGGCCACGGTTGCAAATCGGTCATTGATCCAGTCAATGGCGTGGGCAAACGCCAGCAATGCTTTCAACGTGTGACTCCTTCAGGGGGATGGATACAGGATTGGGTTCCGCACGCAGCACGGACCGGGGCTTGCGCATTCTAAGTGGGCAGGCCGCAGGCAACACCAGCTTGCCAGCTTTACACAAAAGGCCGGCACCGCGGCCGGCCCGGCGTGGCAAATCCACCTATGCTTGCAGCCGCAATCCTGCAGCATCGCCACCCACAGCACCATGATCCAGACCCACCAATTGCGCTTTTGCTACCCCGGCGGCACGCCGCTGGAATTTCCGGATGTGCAGGTGACGCAGGGCGCGGTGCTGCTGCTCAGCGGTGCTTCGGGTTGCGGCAAGTCGACCTGGCTGGCCTTGCTGGCCGGGCTGATGCCGCCCGGCGCCGGCACGCTCACCGTGGCCGGCCAGGCACTGGCCGGTCTGAGCCGGGTAGCGGCCGATGCCTGGCGTGCCCGCAGCATTGGCTTTCTGCCGCAAAAGCTGCATCTCAGCGCGGCCTTGACGGTGGCGCAAAACCTGGCACTGGCCCAGTGGGCAGCCGGCCAGCACGAAGACAGCACCCGCATTGCCGACACGCTGGCCGCACTCGGCGTGGCCGCTTTGGCACAGCGCAAGCCGGCACAGTTGTCCGGCGGACAGGCGCAGCGCGTGGCACTGGCTCGCGCCGTGCTGCAGCAGCCCCGGGTGATCCTGGCCGACGAGCCAACGGCCAGTCTGGACGACGAAGCGGCCGCAGCGGCCGTGGCCCTGTTGCTGCAAACCGCAGAGCGCCAGGGCGCCACGCTGGTGATTGCCACGCACGACCACCGCATCGCGCCCCTGATTGCGGCCGGCAGCAGCCGGCTGCCGCTTACCACGCTGCAACTGGCACGCCACAACACCGGAGCCGCAGCATGAAAACCATTGCCCTGTCCTGGCGCTACCTGTGGTCACGCCCGCTGGGGGCCGCACTCAATCTGCTCCTGCTCAGCCTGGGCCTGGCCTCCATCAGCTTCCTGCTGCTGGTACAGCACCAGTTGGACCAGGCCTTTGAGCGCGACCTGGCCGGCATCGATGTGGTGGTGGGTGCCAAGGGCAGCCCCATGCAGCTGATTTTGTGCGGCGTCTTCCACCTCGATGTGCCACCCGGCAATGTGCCACTGCAGGCGGTCGAGGCGCTGCGCAGCAACCCGCTGGTGGCCTCGGTCATCCCGATCAGCCTGGGCGACAACCTGCGCAACTACCGTATCGTGGGCAGCACGCCCGAATACCTTCAGCACTACGGTGCCACGCTGGCCCAGGGCCAGGTCTGGGACGCCCCCATGCAAGTCGTGCTGGGCGCCACCGTGGCCCGCACCCTGGGGCTGCAGTTGGGCAACACCTTCTCGGGCTCACACGGCCTGGGTGCGGGCGGCCATGCGCATGGCGAACATCCCTACAGCGTGGTGGGCATTCTGCAACCCAGCGGCACCGTGCTGGACCGGCTGGTGGTGACCGACCTGGCTTCGGTCTGGCAGGTGCACGAAGAGCCCGGCCACGACGATGGCGATGCAGACCATGCCGCCCACGCCGGTGCGGCGGACGTGGCCGAGGCGCGCGAAGTCACGCTGGCCCTGGTGCGCTACAAGACGCCGCTGGCGGCCATGAGCTTTCCGCGCCTGGTCAACACCACCACGGTCATGCAGGCGGCTTCGCCGGCGGTGGAAATTTCGCGCCTGCTGCACATGTTGGGCGTGGGCACCGAGGTGCTGCGCGCCTTTGCCGGCGTGCTGCTGCTCACTGCCGGCCTGAGCGTGTTCATTGCGCTGTGGAGCGCGGTGCGTGAACGGCGCGCCGACCTGGCTCTGCTGCGCATGCTGGGTGCGCCACCGGCGCGCATCGCCGCCCTGCTACTGGGCGAGGCGCTGTGGCTGGGCCTGCTGTCGGCCGCACTGGGTGTGGCCGGCGGGCAGGCACTGAGTGCCCTGATCGGCTGGCTGCTGCAGCTGGACCAGTCGCTGCTGATAGGCGGCATGGTCTGGCCGGTGCAATTGCTGCTGGTGCCGGCCTGGGCCTGCGGCATTGCACTGGCTGCAGCACTTCTGCCGGCACTGGGCGCCTACCGCATCAGCGTGCTGGAACTTCTGCAATCACCGTAACGGCCTGCGCGCTCTCGCATCCTTTTTTGATGAAATTTGCACAAATTTACCAAAATTTGTGCCGATAATGGTCAAAACAAAATGCAGGGAGTTGCCATGGAAATTGAGCCGCTAGACCAGGAACTGCGACAGAAATTGCCCAGCCCGCACGGGGTTGCCATGGCCATCATGAACGCATGCAAGCGCGACGACGTCACCATCGACGAAATCGCCCGGCTGGTGCAAAACGACCCGGCGCTGTCGGGCCGGTTGCTCAAGGTGGCCAACGCGGCCGTGCACGGCGGCCGCCCGGTGGCCTCGGCACAGGAGGCGGTCAGCCGGCTCGGGCTCAGCGTGGTCAGGCAGGTGGCGCTGACCTTTTCGCTGGTGGAGCAACACGGACGCGGCCTGTGCACCGCCTTTGATTACCAGGCCTACTGGAGCCAGTCGCTGATTGCCGCGTTGATGATGCGCGAACTGTGCCCGGTTCTGCAACTGGGTGTGCCCGACGAACTCTTTACCCTGGGCCTGCTGGCCCGCGTGGGCGACCTGGCACTGGCCACCATCTATCCGGTGGAATACGCCGAGATCCTGCGCCGTGCGCCACACCGCAGCACGCTGCGCACACTGGAGCGCGCCCGGCTGGACATCGACCACCTGCAGCTCTCGATTGCCCTGCTGCGGGACTGGGGCATTCCCGAGGTGCTGATTGCGCCGGTGCACCAGATCGAAACGCCAATGGATACGCAGCTGCCCGACAACAGCCGCAGCGACCGTTTGACGCGGGCACTGCATCTGGCCTTGCAGGTGGCCGCGGTCACCCACGGCGTCAAGGCAAAGCGTGCGGACCAGCTGGCATCGCTGGCCGGTCTGGCCGCCAGCCTGGGCTTTTCGGTCGAGGCAGTCGGCGCCCTGATAGACCGGGCCCTGGAGCAGTCGCAGTTCTGGTCCGACCTGCTCAAGGTCCAAGTTGCACCGGCGCCGTTTTCCGACAAGCCCGACAGCGGCACGGCAGACAGTGCCGTGGATAACCTGCGGCTGCGCATCCTGATCGTGGAAGATGAGCCGATTCTGCTCAAGCTGCTGGAGGTCTGGTTGCAGGACGGTGCGAACCACATCGTGAAGACGGCCACCGACGGCAGGCAGGCCATGGGCATGGCTCTGCAATTTGAACCCCACATCGTAGTGACGGACTGGCGCATGCCGCATCTGAGCGGCGTGGAACTGTGCGCAGCCCTGCGTACCAGCGAGTGGGGCCAGAACATCTATGTGGTGATGCTGACGGCGGCCGACCAGGAAGACGAGCTGGTCGAAGCCTTCAACGCCGGTGTTGATGAATACATTACCAAACCCATCAACCGCCGCGCCTTCACGGCCCGCCTGAAGGGCGCCACCCGCTATGTGCGGCTGCGCGAAGCCTGGGAGCGCGACCGCGACCGCCTGACGCAAATGGCCAGCGAACTGGCCCTGAGCAACCGCCGCCACCAGCTGGCCTCGCTGACCGACCAGCTCACCGGCATCGCCAACCGCCGGGCCGGCCAAATGGCTCTGACCCAGGCCCTGAGTGCCTCGGCTCGCTACGGCTATCCCACGACCATCCTCAGCGTGGACATCGACCATTTCAAACGGGTCAACGACAGCCTGGGCCATGCCGCCGGCGACACCGTGCTCATAGCCGTGGCCGGCACGCTGGACGCCCAGGCCCGCAAGGAAGACACGGTGTGCCGCTGGGGCGGCGAAGAATTTTTGATTGTGGTGCCCAATGTCGTGCCGGCCGACGGTGTGGCGGCGGCACGGCGCCTTGTCAGGACCATTGCCGAGCAGCCAATCGTGGTGGATGGACAGCGCGTACCCATCACCGTGAGCATAGGCGTCGCTTGCTGGAGCCCGGACATGAAAACCGCGGACGAGCTGATTCTGTGCGC
The DNA here is from genome assembly GCA_947372425.1 of Comamonadaceae bacterium. Lineage (GTDB taxonomy): Bacteria > Pseudomonadota > Gammaproteobacteria > Burkholderiales > Burkholderiaceae_C > Allorhodoferax. The sequence goes on from CANBTQ010000047.1 coordinate 6,959, forward strand.
CGACAAAGCCCTGTATGCCGTCAAAAGCAGCGGACGCAACGGCGTGGCCCTGGCCGACGGCAAAAAAATACAGCGGCCATGAATGCGCGCACACCATAATTCAGCGGCGCCATGCCCGCCGGGTTGCCGGCCTGCCACTGACCACTTCACCTTTGGACCACCCCATGTTTGACCAGCTAGACCGCCAGCGCTTTGCTGCAGGTGCCGTGATATTCCGCAAGCATGACCAGGGTGACTGCGCCTATCTGGTCGAATCGGGCGCGGTTGAAATTTCAGACCCCGACACCGGCTATGTCATCGCCCAGGTCGGCAGCGGGGAGCTGATTGGCGAAATTGCACTGATTGACCGCGATGCCCGCACGGCAACGGCCAAGGCCTCCAGTGCGGCCGTGCTGATCACCATCAAGCGCGAATTCATGGAGCAGTTGCTGCTGCACACCGACCCCATCATCCGGCACTTGCTCAATGTGGTGCTGGGGCGTTTTCGCACCAACATGCAACCGCGCTCCGGCGCTGACAACAACCCGGTGCGGGAAGCCTCTGCCGGCAACAGCCTGCAGGAAACCGCCACCAAAAAAATTGCACTGCTGCAGGACCTGAGCTACGGCCTCACGGCCAGCCAGTTTGTGCTGCACTACCAGCCAATCTTCCGGCTCGAAGACAACCAGATTGCCGGCTTTGAAGCGCTGATCCGCTGGAACCATCCCAGTTGCGGCATGGTGTACCCGCTGGAATTCATTGCCCTGGCCGAGCACACCGGCCTGATCAGCGAGATCGGCCTGTGGGCCGTGGCCCAGGCCTGCACCGACTGGAAGTTGCTGCGCCCCCTGACAAAGGGCGATGCGCCCTTTGTCAGCGTCAATGTGTCGGGCATCCAGCTGGCTGATCCGCACTTTGCCGAGCAGATGATACGGATCCAGAACGCACACGCCATGGCGGCCAGCGAACTCAAGCTGGAGCTGACCGAAAGCTCGCTCATCAAGCAGCCGGAGCTGGCCCGCAGCCAGTTGCGCCTGCTGTCGGACCATGGCAACTCCATTGCCCTGGATGATTACGGCACGGCCTACTCCGGCCTGGAGTATCTGCAGAACTATCCGTTTGACACCGTCAAGATCGACCAGCGTTTTGTGCGCGAGATGCTCAATTCCAGCCTCAGTTTTCAGCTGGTCATGAGCTCCATCGACATGTGCAAGACCCTGCAACTGGGCGTGGTGGCAGAAGGCATTGAGACCGAAGAAGTGGCCCGCATCCTGAAGGTGATCGGATGCGTCTACGGCCAGGGCTATCTGTTCGGCCGGCCCAAGCCGCTGGCCGAAATGCTCAGCCGCGACTGAGCCCGCGCCTCAGACCGGGGCCGCGGCTGCCTGCACCACAAAGCGCCTGAAGCCGTTGCCGCCGGCGGACTTGACCTGGTACATGGCCTCATCCGCGTGGCGCATCAGGGTGGCCGCATCGTGGGCATCCGAGCCCAGCACGCTCACGCCAATGCTGGCACTGACCTGGCAGCGGGGGCAGCAGTCCAGCGGCTGGCTGACGGTACCAATCACCCGCCGCATCACCTCATCCAGCGTGGCGTCATCACCAAAGCCATTGATCAGCAGCATGAACTCATCGCCCCCAAAGCGGGCCACGGTGTCCACCTCGCGCACCGCCTTCTGGATGCGCAGGGCAAGCTCCTGCAGCACCCGGTCGCCGGTGGCATGGCCATAGCGGTCGTTGATGGGCTTGAAGGCATCCAGGTCCAGCATGCACAGCGCCACGGAATGCTCCCCCCGCCCGGCCCGCGCCAGGGCCTGGGCCAGCCGATCTTCCATCAGCACCCGGTTGGGCAGGCCTGTCAGCGCATCGTGGTGCGCCAGCGCGCTCAGGGCCCGTTTGGACGCCACCAGTTGCCGGTTCAGCGTGAAGGCGCGCCAGTACAAAACCGCCATGACACACAGAAGCACCGAGGCGCCGCTGAGAATGGCGCCCGCGTAGGCATGCAGCAGTTCCTGCAAACGGAAGCCCTGTGGCTTGTCAAACGGGTAGATGTGCCTGCGCTGCATCAGGCTTTGCACGCTTTGGTACTCCACCGGCGTGGACCAGCGGTAGTAGCGCCCGCGCTGGGCCGCAGGTGCGTTGGGTGGCATCAGCAGCAAGGCGGCCACCACCCGGTTGGTGATGTCAATCGACACCTGCGGGGCGGCTGCCAGCGGCCATTCCGGAAAAAGCTCGGACGACACCAGAAACGGAAAATCGTTCTGGTGCCGGGGGTTGATGACACGCAGGCGGGACAGGTCGAGCTTGCCCTCGCGCGCCATCGCCTCCAGCAGGCCGGAGCGCACAAAGCCGGCATCGGCCTGCCCGTCCAGCACCGCCTGTACCGACAGGTCTTGCGGAAAGCCCATGAACTTCAGCTTGCAGTCTCTGACGGGGTCCAGGCCCTGCTCCAGCATCAGGTCCGACTGGATCAGGTAGGCCGCAAACGAAGTCTTGTCGGTGGCGGCAATGCGCTTGCCACGCAGGTCTGCCAGGCTGCGGATGTCGTCGCGCTCGGCGCGGGTGAAGACCACACCGCCAAACACATTGACGGGCTTGCCGTTTTCCGCCTTGACCAGGGTCGCCACCCGCGACACCGAATACTTGGATTCCACCGTGATGTAGTGCTGCGGGTTGGTGATCAGGAAGTCAAGCGAGCGGGCCTGCAGGGCGTCTTCGAACTCCGGCAAGTTCAGCGGCCGCACCTCAAAGCGCAGGCCCGGCAGGCTGGCGCTCAGAAAGTCCATGGTGGGCTGCCAGTCGTGGGTGGTCGCGGCCTTGTCCCGAAATGCAGTGACACCGACCACCAGGACCTGTTCTGCCTCGGCCGCCGTCGCGTTGCACAGGCCGGCACCGGCGCACAGCAGCAAGACCAGTAGACGCCGGATGAATGACAGATACAGGGGCGCCACAGTCGTTGCAATCACGATAAGCGCATTTCAAACCGAGACGGGGCAAATGGGAGCCGGCGCAACAAATGCCGAAGGCATCGGATCATGTGCCGGATCATCCACCCGCACGGGCGCGATTGCAATCACCCATCCGGGTGAGCCTTTCACAGGCCGGAAGCACCCAAAAGCCACTAAAGATTCGGCAATCTTTTCAGGAAACAACACAGGTACTTCTCCAATAAAAACTTTTTGGCGATTTTTCGAATTTGGAAAAAGCCTTGGCTTTGTGCTTTTGAGTAGCCATACTTGTTGCATGGGTGATGACACAACACTGATGGTATTCGGTCTGGCAGTAAAGCGCATACGCACGCAGGCGGGGCTTACGCAAGACGAACTGGCGCAACGCTGCATACGCTTCAAGCAGCATATCCCGCACATCGAAAACGGCACCGCCAAGGTGAACCTGGCGATGGTCATCGTTCTGGCCAACGCGCTGAACATGGAACCCAGCGACCTGCTCATGGAAATGGCTTCGCCGGTTCCATCCGGCAACGGCTCCGGCAAGCAAGCCGGCTGACTGCACACCGGCTCACCCCGTCCACGCGCTAAGGCTTGAGCGCCGGGCTGAACTGCATCAGACTCAAAATCTCGAACAGCATCTGGGCACCGGCCTGGGCCGTGTTGGTGCCGCTGTCGTACTGCGGCGCCACTTCCACCACGTCGCCACCCACGATGTTCAGGCCCTTGAGTCCGTGCAGCATGGCCAGCGCCTCGCGCGTACTCATGCCACCGATTTCGGGGGTACCGGTGCCAGGGGCAAAGGCCGGGTCCAGGCCGTCGATGTCAAAGGTCACATACACCGGCCCGTCGCCCACCACGGCGCGCGCCATGCGCACAATTTCATCGGTGCCCAGGCGCGCGATGTCTTCGGCATGCACCACCGTCATGCCGGCGTCCTTGGAAAATTCCCACAGGTATTCGGACGAGCCGCGGATGCCGATCTGGATGCAGCGCGTGGGGTCGAGCACGCCGTCGAGCACGGCCAGGCGGAACGGCCCGCCATGGTGAAAACGCGTCTGGTCAAACTCGCCACCGGTATCGCAATGGGCATCAAAGTGGATCATGCCCACCGGCTGCGCGCGGCCCACGGCCTTCAGGATGGGGTAGGTAATGGAATGGTCGCCACCCGCCGACAGCGGCAGCACGCCCTGCTGCACCACCTGCTGGTACCAGGCCTCAATGTCCTCGATGCTCATGGGCAGGCTGTAGCGGCTGCGCAGCGGCACATCCCCCACATCGGCCACACGCAGTTGCTGCACCGGCGCGCAGTCCAACACATGGTTGTAGGGGCCTATGCGCTCGATGGTGCGCAGGGCACGCGGCCCGAAGCGTGCGCCCGGCCGGTTGCTGGCGCCCAGGTCCATGGGCACGCCCATCAGAGCCACCTGCAGATCCCCGAAATCGGGCTGGCCGCTGTTCACGCTCCGCAGCGGTGCAGCCAGCAGCGAGGGCACGCCGGCAAAGGCCGCAGCACGTTTGCCGCCCTCGGAAAAGATGGCCGCAGCCACGGTGGCAAAACGCGGGTCGTGCATGTCGGCGGCAGTGCCACTGTATTTGCTGCGCAGGGCAACCAGTTGTTCTTTGCTAAAGGCCATGAGAGTCCGTTGCTTGAAAGTTTGTTTGGCACCAAGCATAGACGCAAGCCGTGATCATCCACAACGCGGCGGGCCATTGCCAGCCGGCTGCAATCTGGCATGCAGCTTGCGTTGATGCACCGCACTGATGCCATGAAAAATGAAATCCGCATGAAACTGGAATTGTTCAAATCCCTCTGGGGCTGGCAAGGCGACTGGAGCCAATGTGCAGCACAGGTGCGCCAGATGGGCGGCACCGGCGTCGAGGCCCGCATGCCCCTGGACAGCGTGGCAGCGCACGCCATGGCCCGCAGCCTGCGTCAAGAAGGGCTGGCCTATATTGCCGTGGTCTTTACCGGCGGCGATGTCATTCCCAAGCAATCGTGGACCCAGGCGCAGCATCTGGCGCGCCTGCAAACCGCACTGAACCATGCGGCTGTGCTGCAACCGCGCTTTCTGAACCTGCTGGCCGGCAACGACCGCTGGCCGCTGGCGCAGCAGGTGGACTTTTTCGGCCAGGCACAAGCCCTGGCCGATGCCGCCGGCGTGGTCTGCAGCTTCGAGACGCACCGCGGCAGTTCGCTCTACAGCCCCTGGGTCACGCTGGCCCTGATTGAACAACTACCGCAGCTGCGTTTTACCGCCGACATCAGCCACTGGATCGTGGTGTGCGAGCGCCTGCTTAACGACGAGTTCGACGACCTGCGTCCCTTCATAGACCGCGTACACCACACCCAGGCCCGCGTGGGCTACGACCAGGGGCCGCAGGTGCCGCATCCGCGTGCGCCCGAATACGCGCGCGAAGTGGCCTTCCACCAGGACATCTGGCAGGCCATCTGGGTTTCGCAGCAGCAGCGCGGCTACACCAGCAGCACGCTCACGCCCGAATTCGGCCCTGACGGCTACACCCACCTGCAGCCCTTTACCAAAGTGCCGGTGGCTGAGCTGTGGGAGCTCAACCTGGGCATGGCCCAGGCCCAACGCAAGCACTTTGAACGCTGGACCGACAAACTGCAATAAGCGGCCCGCCACGCCGCAAGCGCAGGCGATTGGCCGGCCCGGCACGGACGGCCGCGTGCAGCCCGCATCCATTCGGCCGGGGACGCAGGGGCAGCACACACCCGAATCGGCAAAATTGCAAACGCTCCAGTAAGATGACTGGCAACGGGCGAACAGACAGCCCCGACTTACAAAAAAAACGGGAGCAAAAATACCGCATGGCGACACCCCTTGACAGCACAGAAACCGGGCCCGTATTCCATCCGGCCGGGCAAACCGCTTCCAACCTGCCCCTGCTGATCGACTTCAACCGTACCGTGGCGCTGTATGCCCTGGGCTATGCCTGCATGAGCTGGGCCATCGACTTCACGCCCGGCGTATATGTGATGCTGCTGCACATCGGCATCGTGCTGCTCAACCTGCTGTGCATCCGCCTTCTGGGCAACTACGTGCTCTCGGCCAATATCTATCTGGTGGTGAACTGCCTGGTCGCCGTGCTGGGCTGCACCTACTATTCGGGCGGCATTGTGTCACCGGTGGCGCCCTGGTTTGCCACCGGCCCGATCACCGCCATCCTGTTGCTGGGCATGACCACCAACGCCATGCTGATCATCTGCCTGAACTTTCTGTGCGTTGGCACTCTGGCGGTGGTCGGCATGCTGGGCTATGCCTTGCCGGTGCGCTACGACACGCGCTACGCCGGCCTGTTTTACGCCCTTAGCCAGATCGGACTGGTGGCGGCCGTGCTGCTGCATACCCGCATGTTCCACCGCGCCGAATCGCGCGCCCTGCAGGCCTCCGAACGCAGCAACCAGGCGCTGCGCGAGGCCAAGGCCAAGGCCGAGGCAGCCACGGTGGCCAAGTCCCGCTTTCTGGCATCGGCCAGCCACGACCTGCGCCAGCCGGCCCATGCGCTGGGCATGTTTGTGGCGCGTCTGGGAAGTTTGCCCAAAGACGTGCCGAACGATGAACTGATCCAGGGTGTCGAGAGTTCGGTGCGTGAGTTGCAAGACATGCTGGACGTGTTTTTTGACTACTCGCGTCTGGACTCCCCGGCGCAGGAACTGCTGCTGGGCCCGGTGCAGGTCAACACCATCTTCAATCAACTGCACAAACTGTTTGCCGGCGTGGCGGCAGAAAAGGGGCTGCGCCTGGTGATACGCCCGACGCAACTGTGGATTCACAGCGACCCGATATTGCTGCAGCGCATT
>CANBTQ010000048.1 GCA_947372425.1 Comamonadaceae bacterium
GGTGATGGACGGGCCGCTGGTGAACCGCCACCGGCCTTCGGTGGATGTGCTGTTCCGCTCGGTAGCCCGCGCGGCCGGCGCCAATGCCCTGGGCGTGATCATGACCGGCATGGGCGACGATGGTGCTGCCGGCCTGCTGGAGATGCGCAAGGCCGGAGCCCAGACGCTGGCCCAGGACGAAGACAGCTGCGTGGTCTATGGCATGCCGCGCGAGGCGGTGAAACGCGGCGCGGTGGCACGCACCGTGCCCTTGTCGGCCATAGGCCGCGAGATCATGGCGCAGCACCGGTATTGATCGGATACGCAGTGGCGTGCCTGGATTTTTTTTAGAACCTACAGAGAACGAAGGTGAAAGCAAATGGCTCTTCAATGGAAAGACAGCTACCGTATCGGCGACGCGCAGATTGATGCACAGCACCGCCATTTTTTTGATCTGGCCAATGATTTCTTGGCGGCGCGTGACCAGGGTGAGCTGACCGCCTGTGCCATGGCGATCTACCGGCATACGCGCGAGCACTTCGGCCACGAGGAGGCGTTGATGGGCAAGCTGCATTTTCCCGGCCGGCAAAGCCATGTGGCGTGGCATGACCACATGATCGAGCGGCTCAATGTACTCAGTCTGGCGATCCGCGCCGGCACCTTGAACAAGCAGGATCTGATAGACCTGACCGAGGACTGGGCGCTGCACCACATTCCGGTGCACGACGCCGAGCTCAGCCGCTACCTGGCAAACGCCGACACGTGAGCCTGCGGGCTGCGGTGCGGCCCAGAAAGAGCTTTCCATGTAACCGCGCTGCCGCTACATTGGCGCACCCTGTTTAACCTGGAAGCGTTCCCATGACACTGCGCCTGGCCCTGATTGCCCACGACAACAAAAAGGCCGATATGGTCGCCCTGGCCAAGGAGTTCGCGCCCTTTTTGCAGCAATGCACCCTGTGTGCCACCGGCACCACGGGTGGACGCCTGGCGGCCGAGGTGGGCCTGCAGGTGGAACGCATGCTGAGCGGCCCGCTGGGTGGCGATCTGCAGATTGGCGCACGTCTGGCCGTGGGGCAGGTGGATGCCATCATCTTCCTGCGCGACCCCATGACGCCGCAGCCGCACGAGCCCGACATCAACGCCCTGGTGCGGGCCTGTGACGTGCACGATGTGCCCTGCGCCACCAATTTGTCCACCGCCCGGCTGATGCTGCGCCAGTGGATGGCCGGCGCTTGAGAGCCCGGCCGCGGCGGGGGCAGGCCTTGCCGGCCCTTCGCATTACCATGGCGGCATCGCCACCTTACTCCGGGATGCCCCAGCAGAGGCTGCAAAGGCGTCCCTCCAGACCGGTATGACCGACAACGCACCATCCATTGCCCGCAGCGAAGACCGGCACAGCCATATCACCATCGGGCTGCGTTGCCGCCATGGGGACCAGTGGGAGCCGCTGGACGCCTTGGGCTGGAACGAGATGGGCTTCAACTTTTTCCACCCCCGTGAAATCACCGACGCGGTGCTGGACTTCAAGCGCCAACTCAATGCCTTCGAGGGCCGCATCGTCTGGACGGCCACCCAAGCCAGTGACGAGCTACTGACGGCCATGCTGCTCAATGAGCGGATTTACCAGCAGGCCAAACGGCTCGTGGGCAACGGGGCGCTGCAGCACCGCCTGCTCAAACTGATGCGGGTGTCCGGTATGCTGGAGCAAAAGCAGGCGGTGCTGGCCTCGCTCGGGCAAAGCATCGGTGCGGCCGAATTGGCCAGTCTGGTCGAGCGCCGCCGCCAGGAGCGCCCGCTCTACCACTACGGTGTGCAGGTGAATTCCGAAGTCTGGCGCGCCACGGTGCTCAATGCCTTCAGTCTGTCCTCGGCGGTGGCCTCGCTGGAACAATGGGCCGATAGCTTCTCCCGCAACTAGTGCGTGCTGCAGGCTGCGACGGTGGCGTGGGTGGCCCGGCAGGGCGGTCGGCATGCCGGGCGTTACAGTGCCAACGCTTGGTGTCGGGTTTGTCGGCCAGTGTGCCCGGCCATTCAAGGAGTATTTGTGAAGTCTGTTATCCGCTTGGCTGCCCTTGTCGCGTTCATGGTGCGGGCCGCGCTGCCCGCGCAGGCCGACGACATCCCGGTGGCTGTGGCGGCCAACTTCACCGCGCCCATGAAACGGATTGCCGCTGCGTTCGAGAAGGAGAGCGGCCACAAGGTGCTGGCCTCGTATGGCGCCACCGGCAAGTTTTACGCACAGATCCGCAACGGCGCGCCGTTTGAAATCCTCCTGGCTGCAGACGATGAAACCCCGGCCCGGTTGGTGCAGGAAGGCGCGGGGCAGAGCGGCAGCCAGTTCACCTACGCCGTAGGCAAACTGGTGTTGTGGTCGGCCCAGCCGGGCCTGGTGGATGGGGCGGGCGCCGTACTCAAAAAAGGCGACTTTGCGCACCTGGCGCTTGCCGACCCCAAGTTGGCGCCCTATGGTGCAGCCGGTGCCGAGGTCCTGAAGGCGCTGGGTGCCTATGGAACCGTCGCGCCCAAGATCGTCAGCGCCGAGAACATCACCCAGGCCTACCAGTTCATCGCGAGCGGCAATGCCGAGTTGGGCTTTGTGGCGCTGTCGCAGGTGCTGCAAGATGGTAGAACAGAAGGCTCTTCCTGGCTGGTGCCTGCCAATCTGTACACGCAGATCCGCCAGGACGCCGTCATTCTGCAGGCCGGCAAGGGCAAGCCTGCGGTGGAGGCGCTGATGAAGTATTTCAAAGGCGATAAGGCCCGGGCCATCATCAAGTCCTTTGGCTACGAATTGCCCTAGGCGCTGCACAGCCCGCGCCTTGCCCTGTGGGCGACAGCTGGGGTGCATGCGTTCATTTGTCGCCACTGCTGCACGCAAGAAGGCATTTATGTCTGCCCTGTGGCGGGTGCAGCGACTACAGTAGGCGCTTCGCCAAAGAAGAGTCGTTTGCTGCTGCCATGTCCCCCGAAGATTTCACCGCCATTGCGCTGACCGCCAAGCTGGCGGCATTCAGCACGGTGCTGTTGCTGATCCTGGGCACGCCCGTGGCCTGGTGGCTGGCGCGCAGCCGTTCGCGCCTGCGCAGCGTGGTCGGCGCCCTGGTGACATTGCCGCTGGTGCTGCCGCCGGCGGTGCTGGGCTTTTACCTGCTGGTGCTGATGGGGCCGCAGGGCCCGGTCGGCCATTTCACCCAGGCGCTGGGCCTGGGCCTGCTGCCGTTCAGCTTTGCCGGGCTGGTGGTTGGCTCGGTGATCTACTCCATGCCCTTTGTCATACAGCCACTGCAGCAGGCCTTTAGCGCCATCGGCAAGCAGCCGCTGGAAGCTGCGGCCACCTTGCGCGCCTCACCCTGGGATGCCTTTGTCAGCATCGCGCTGCCGCTGGCACGCCCCGGCTTTCTTACCGCCGCCGTGCTCGGCTTTGCACATACCGTGGGCGAGTTTGGCGTGGTGCTGATGATTGGCGGCAACATTCCCGGCAAGACCCAGGTGCTGTCCATGGCCATTTACAACCATGTGGAGGCGCTGGAATACGCCAACGCCCACTGGCTGGCCGGCGGCATGCTGGTGTTTTCCTTTGCGGTGTTGCTGCTGCTGTACAGCCGTGGCTGGCGCCGGCAGCCATGAGCGGTGTCATGCCGAGCATCCAGGCGCGCTTTTTACACTGCTACGACGGCTTCACCCTGGATGTGGATCTGGAGCTGCCGGGCAAGGGCGTCACCGCGCTGTTCGGCCCATCCGGCTGCGGCAAGACCACGCTCTTGCGCTGCATGGCCGGACTGACACAGGCAACACGCGGCCAGCTCACCGTGCAGGGCGAAGTCTGGCAAAGCGACACGCTGTGCATGCCCACGCACCAGCGCCCCCTGGGCTATGTGTTTCAAGACGCCAACCTCTTCCCGCACCTGAGTGTGCGGCGCAACCTGCTGTACGGCCAGGCGCGCGTGCCCGTGGCAGCGCAGCGCATTCAACTGGGTGATGTGGTGGACTTGCTGGGCCTTGCCCCTCTGCTGGAGCGCATGCCGCAGGGCCTGTCGGGCGGTGAGCGCCAGCGCGTGGCCATTGCCCGCGCCCTGCTGACCAGCCCGCGCCTGTTGCTGATGGACGAGCCGCTGGCCGCGCTGGACCTGGCGCGCAAAAGCGAATTCCTGCCTTACCTGGAACGCCTGCACGACGAGCTGGATATTCCGGTGGTCTATGTCAGCCATGCGCCTGATGAAGTGGCGCGCCTGGCCGATCACATCGTGGTCATGCAGCAGGGCCGCGCCGTGGCCACCGGGCCGCTGACCGAAACCCTGGCCCGCCTGGACCTGCCCATCCACCTGGGCGAAGACGCCGGCGTGGTGCTGCGTGCCGTGGTGGCGGAGCGTGATGCGGTCTGGCATTTGGCGCGCGTGGAGTTTCCCGGCGGCAGCCTGTGGGTGCGCGACGGTGGCCACGCCGTGGGCCACGCGGTGCGGGTGCGCATATTGGCACGCGACGTCAGCATTGCCTTGGCGCCGGTGGCAGGAGTCAGTATCCAGAACTGCCTGCCAGCCACGGTGGAACAGATGGCCGACGATTACCACCCGGCCCTCAGCCTGCTGCGCCTGCGCATGGGCACATCCCCCTTGCTGGCGCGCCTGACCCGGCGCTCGTCTGCCGCGCTGGACCTGCAGCCCGGCAAGCCGGTGTGGGTGCAGATCAAGGCTGTCGCGTTGATCGGTTGATCAGAGTCCCAGCCGGCCCAGGGTGGCCACCGCGATGGTGGCCAGGCCGATCAGCAGATTGGTGCCCACCAGCTGGCGTATGCGGCCCAGGGCCTGGGCGCCGGCGGGCCAGTCCTGTGCGGCCACGGCGGCCTTGAGGCTGGCGTAGGGCAGGGCCACCACATACACAAAGATGGCACTCATCACCAGACCCAGCAACAGCATCACGTGCCAGAAGGGCGGGGCGGCCTTGAAGCCCACCGCCAGCAGGGTCATCAGGCCGCTCAGCAGGATGCCGAACACGGCGGCCCAGACCCAGGGGAAGAAGCGCGCAAACACCGCCGCCCACAGCCGCAGGCGCACCGGCGGCTCGAGTTGGGCTGCTGCCACCGGGCGCAGACACATCCAGGCGAAGAACATGCCGCCTACCCAGACGGCCACGCCGGCCAGGTGAAGAAATTTGAAAAGTGGGTGCATGGCAAGGGTCCGTGGAGGGCGAAGTGAGCGCAATGTAGCACCGCTGCCGCCCGGGGCAGGCCTGCCTTCTAGAATCCCCGCATGACTGAACACCAAACTATTGCCACGCACAACGGCAGCTTTCACGCAGACGACGTCTTTGGCGTGGGCGTGCTGATGGGCGTGTACCCCACGCACACCCTGGTTCGCACCCGCAACAACGCGCAGATTGCTGCGGCCGACTTCGCCGTCGATGTGGGCGGCCTGTGGGATATTCCCGCCGGCCGTTTTGACCACCACCAGCGTGGTTTTACGGGCGCGCGGCCGGTCCGCGTGGTCGATGGTGTCGAGGTGCCCGGCGTGGGCTATGCCAGCGCCGGTCTGGTGTGGGCGGTGCACGGCACGGCCTATGTGAAGGCCCTGGCCGACGGCCTGGGCTGGGCGCTGGATGCGCAGGCGCTGGAAGAATGCCGCCATTCGCTGGATGGCTCTCTGGTGCAGTACCTGGACATTGTGGACACCGGGCAGGGCGATGTGGCGCCTGGCATCTTTGGTCTGTCGGCCCTGGTGGCGCAGCTCAATACCAACTGGATGGAGGAGCAGGGGCTGAGCACGGAGGCCAAGGCCGAACTGCAGCAAGCGCGTTTCGTGGAAGCGGTTGCCATCGTGCGCAAGTTTCTGGACCGCGCCATCATCAAGAAGATTGCGCAGCTGCGCTCCATGGATATCGTGCGCCAGGCACCGCGCCTGCTGGGTGGCAAAGTGCTGCACCTGCAAGAGGGTGGCATGCCCTGGACGCGTGTGGTGGTGGACGAGATGCCCGAGGTGCTGTTTGTGATCTATCCGGATTCGGACGGCGCGCAATACCAGGTGAAGACCGTGCCGGTAGAGGCCGGCTCATTTGCCACCCGGCGGGATTTGCCCCGGGCCTGGGCCGGTCTGCGTGAGCAGGAACTGGCCGCAGTCTCGGGCGTGGCCGACAGTGTGTTCTGCCACCTGAACCTGTTTATCGGCGGTGCGCGCAGCCTGGACGGTGCCATCCGCATGGCGGAGCTGGCGCTGGCTGAGCCATCCCCCTGACGCCAACGATGAATCCCGTTCCGGCGCAGGCTGGTGTGCCAGACCAGCCCACGTCGTTTTACTGGAGCGGTGAGGCGATCCGCAGCCGCAGCGTGAGTCCGGTACTGCTGTCCGGCCTGCTGGAGGTGCCTGCGCCGCCGCCACGCCTGCTGGCCGACTGGAATCAGGAGGTTGCAGTCCAATTGGGCCTGGAGCCGGGCGATGTGGAGACCCTGCCGCTGGCGCGCGCCCGCATGCGCTGGCCCGACTACCGCCACTGCGTGCAGGCGGTGGCCGACTGGACGCGCGGGCTCGGTCTGCAGGAGGTGCTGGCCAGCAGCGAGGTGGCCCTGATGGCCTGCCGCGGCACGCGCTACCACCACGACGCGGCCCACTACGGCGGCGCGGCGTTTTGCAATCTGTTCCTGAGCGAAGACTGCGGGCTGGACCTGCACTTTGCGTCCACCGGCTTGCGCATCCCCCTGCAGCGGGGCACCGTGGTGGTGTTTGACACCGGCCAGCCGCATGCCGTGATTGCGCGTCACCGCAGCGGTTTTGATGCGGCCGACTTTGCGGCGGAGATGGATGTGACCCAGGTCTTTCTGACCTGGGAGTTGCCCATCGAAGCGCCACCGGTGGTGCAGGCGCTGGGCATTGTGTTTGACATTGCCGCGCAGACGGCCCTGCAGTTGCAGGACGAGCAGCTCTGGCTGGACGGCGCACCGGTGCAGCTGGTGCCGGAGTCCGGCCGCTGGTGCCAGGTTGACTAAGGCCTGCGCTTAAGCAGCAGGGCTGGGCAGGGGGCGCGGCGCGCGCGCGGCCGCACGGTACAGCAACACCTTGAGGGCGCGCTCGGGCGCCACATCGGCAAACACCGCCGGGTTGGCAATGCGCTCTACAAACGCCAGTTCCGGCGCCAGTTCGCGCATCTGGTCCTGCAGAAAGGCGGTGTCGAGTTCGGGCGCGTTCAGGCACAGCAGCGCGTGGCCACCAAAGTCCAGCAGGTCCGGCAGACGGCGCATGAGTTTGGCGTAGTCCTTGGTGGCAACAAAGCTGCCCTTCTGGTAACTGGGTGGATCGAGGATGACCAGTCCATAGGGGCCGGCGCGGTTGATCTTGCCCCAGGTGCTGAAAATGTCATGCGCCAGAAAACTGGCACCGGCCATGACGCCGTTGCGCTGGTGGTTCTGCTGGCCGATGGCCATGGCGCCGTGGCTCATGTCCACATTGACCACCTGGCGCGCACCGGCCTGCAGTGCCACCACGGAGAAGGCGCAGGTGTAGGCAAACAGGTTGAGCACCCGGATTCCCGGCCGGCTGGCGCAATGGTCGCGCACCCAGCGCCGGCCCTCGGCCATGTCGGTGAACAGGCCGTGGTTCTGGCCCTTGAGCACATGCACCGCAAACTGCGCGCCGGCTTCGCTCACCACATGGGGCTCGGGCACGCTGCCGGCCATGAGCCGGGTTTGGGCGCCGCCCTCGGCACGGCACTGGTAGACCCAGTTCAACGCCTGGTCTGGCGCCAGTTGCAGCCAGCGTTGTTCCAGGGCGGCGTGAACGGCCGCCAGCGCGTCGTCGTCCAGTGGTTTGAAACTGGTCAGCACCAGCACGGGTGGAAAGGCATCCAGCACCAGGTGTTCGCAGCCCGGGTACAGGCCGCCGCGGCCGTGAAAAAGCCGCTGGGCGTCGGTGGGCAGGGTCAGCGTGGCAATACAGTGGAGCAGGGCTTGCATAGAGGGGCATAGCTTACGCGCTCGTGCGCAGCCGCAACGGGCACGGCGATGGCGGGGGAATTGCCCATGCTCTCAATCGGGGCGATTGATACAAACAATCACGCAAAGGCTTTGCTCTGCATATAATTCAGCTCAATGAGATCAACTCATTCGATAGTTTTTATTAACCAGACAGCAAAGGATCCCTCCATGTCTTTGATTAACACCCAAGTCCAGCCTTTCAAGACCCAAGCCTTCCACAACGGCAAGTTTGTTGAAGTCTCCGACGAGTCGCTCAAGGGCCATTGGTCTGTGCTGATTTTCATGCCCGCCGCCTTCACCTTCAACTGCCCCACCGAAGTCGAAGACGCTGCCGACAACTACGCCGAATTCCAGAAGGTCGGTGCCGAGGTGTACATCGTTACCACCGACACGCATTTTTCGCACAAAGTCTGGCACGAAACCTCCCCCGCCGTGGGCAAGGCCAAGTTCCCCCTGGTTGGCGATCCCACCCACACCCTGACCAACGCTTTCGGCGTGCACATCCCCGCAGCCGGCCTGGCCCTGCGCGGTACCTTCGTGATCAACCCCGAAGGCGTGATCAAGACCATGGAAGTGCATGACAACGCGATTGCCCGTGACGTCAAGGAAACTCTGCGCAAGCTCAAGGCTGCCCAGTTTGTGGCCGCACACCCCAACGAAGTCTGCCCCGCCAAGTGGAACGAAGGCGCCAAGACCATCACACCGTCGCTGGACCTGGTTGGCAAGATCTAAGCGATCAGCCTGAGTAGTTTCTCTGCTCGAAGGGGTGCGCCAAGCGCCCCTTCCGTCAGGGCCATTGCCCGACCCATTGAAGGAATCCCCATGCTCGAAACATCCCTGAAGACCCAGTTGCAAGCCTATCTGCAAAATCTGCGCGCCCCCATCCGCCTGATTGCCACGCTGGACGACAGCGCCAAGGGCGTGGAGCTGCGCGAGCTGCTGCTCGAGATTGCCGGGCTGTCCGACAAGGTGACCTTTGACGACTCCGGCACGGACGCCCGCAAGCCCTCCTTTGTGATTGCCAAGGAAGGCGAGACGCGCGGCGTGCGCTTTGCCGCCATTCCGATGGGCCATGAGTTCACCTCGCTGGTGCTGGCCTTGCTGTGGACCGGCGGCCACCCGCCCAAGGTGGAGCCGGAAGTGATCGAACAGATCAAGGCCCTGGACGGTGCCATGAACTTCGAGGTCTATATGTCCCTGTCCTGCCACAACTGCCCGGACGTGGTGCAGGCGGCAGCGCTGATGGCCATCTTCAACCCCCAGATCAGCACCACCGTGATCGACGGCGGCATGTACCAGGCCGAGGTCGATGCGCGCCAGGTGATGGCCGTGCCCATGGTGTTCATGAACGATGCCCTGTTTGCCTCCGGCCGCATGACGCTGGAAGAAATTGTGGGCAAGCTCGACAGCCATTCCGGCGAGCGCGATGCCGCCAAGCTCAGCGCCAAGGATGCGTTTGATGTGCTGATCGTAGGCGGTGGCCCGGCTGGTGCTGCGGCTGCCGTGTACGCGGCGCGCAAGGGCATCCGCGTGGGTGTGGCAGCCGAGCGCTTTGGTGGCCAGACCAACGACACCATGGCGATCGAGAACTACATCTCGGTGCTGGAGACCGACGGCCCCAAGTTTGCTGCCGCCCTCGAAGCGCAGGTGCGCCACTACGAGGTGGACATCATGAACCTGCAGCGCGCCGACAAGATCGTGCCGGCCGCCGTCCCTGGCGGTCTGGTTGAGGTGCACATGGCCAATGGCGGTGTGCTGAAAAGCCGCAGCGTCATTCTGTCCACCGGCGCGCGCTGGCGCAATGTCAACGTGCCCGGCGAGGCCGAGTACAAGAACAAGGGCGTGGCCTATTGCCCGCATTGCGACGGCCCGCTGTTCAAGGGCAAGCGCGTGGCAGTTATTGGTGGTGGCAACTCCGGCGTGGAAGCAGCGATCGACCTGGCCGGCGTGGTGCAACACGTAACCCTGGTGGAATTTGCCGATGCGCTCAAGGCCGACGCGGTGCTGGTCAGCAAGCTGCGTAGCCTGCCCAATGTGGACATCCATGTGAACGCCCAGACCACCGAGATCACCGGTGACGGCAGCAAAGTCAACGGCCTGCGCTTCAAGGACCGCGCCAGCAACGTGGAGCACCTGGTTGAGCTGGCCGGCGTGTTTGTGCAAATCGGCCTGGTGCCCAACACCGAGTTCCTCAAGGGCACGCTGGAGCTGAGCAAGTTCGGTGAGATCGTGGTTGATGCCAAGGGTCACACCAGCCTGCCCGGTGTGTTTGCCGCAGGGGATGTGACCACCGTGCCCTACAAGCAGATCGTCATCGCGGCAGGCGAGGGTGCCAAGGCCGCCCTGAGCGCCTTTGACTACCTGATCCGCCAGCCGGTAGCCGTTGCGGCCAGCAGCAGCGCAGAAGCGCTGACGGCCTGAAGCCGCGCAGCCCTTTCAACAGCTGTATTGCGGGGGCGGCAGAAGCTGCCGGCCTGGCGTCGCCGGTGTGGCGGCGCTGGTGGGGGTGCGTCAGTGCGCACCCCAGCGCACACCAGCCCAGAAGCGCTCGTGCAGGTAGTAGCTGAACAGGCCGATCAGCGTCAGCAGCGCCGACAGCCCCAGTCCCTGCGAAAAGTTTCCCATGTAGAAGTAATTGACGACGGCCATCATGACGAAGCCGATAACTTGCCAGCTGATGGCCTTGGTGAGGGTGCGTGCCTTGTTTTCCATAGCCGCTATTGTGTGGAGCGGCTCTGCGTGAATCAACGTTTGATTTGTAACGTAGATACAGCAAATGGTGATAATAGTCACGCAATCACAAAAATGCCGCAGCATGACCAGCAGCACCAGATCGAACCGTTCCGAAGTCTTCCGCGCGCGCCTGCGCGCGGCCATGCTGGAGCACAAGCTCAACCGCACCCAGCTGGCCGAGCGCACCGGGGTGGACCGCTCTACCGTCTCTCAGCTGCTGTCCGAACACCAGCTGCGCCTGCCCTCGGGCCATGTGGTGGCCGAGCTGGCGGCGGCCTTGAGCGTCAGTGCCGATTGGCTGCTGGGGCTGACCAACAGCACGCTGGGGCCGGGCGAGATTCTGCGCGAATCGCTGCAGGTGGCACAGGCCCAACCCGACCGGGCCGATGTGCACATCGAGCGCTGGCTGCAGGAGGCCACGGGTGCCAAGGTGCGCAACGTGCCCACCACCCTGCCCGAGGTGATGAAGACCGAGGCCACGCTGCAGCTGGAATACGCCAACTACGAGGGCAAGACGCCGCAGCAGGCCTTGCAGAGCAAGCAGACCCGGTTGGACCTGAACCGCGCGGTGGGCACCGACTATGAATTTGCCATGCCGGTGCAGACCCTGACCGACTTTGCCCGCGGCAGTGGCATCTGGGCCGCACTGAGTGCGGCGCAACGCAAGGAGCAACTGCTGCACATGGCCGCGCTGTGCCAGGAGCTGTACCCCAGCACACGGCTGCACCTGTATGACCTGACGCAACGCTTCAGTGCGCCGGTTACCGTGTTCGGCCAGCGGCGCGCCGTGATCTACACCGGCAGTTCCTACTTTGTTTTCAACACGCGTGAGCATGTGGAGACACTGACACGCCACTTTGATGAACTGGTGCGCGATGCCACCGTGCTCAGCCACGAGGTCAGCACCTGGCTCACCGCGCTGGCCCGGCGCGTGCGCTAATGCGCCTGCGGCGTCCTACAACCAGGTCAGCGCAGACTTCAACAGCCGGCGCAGCGTGCCCGGTATTTCGCCCGGGCTGAACAACCGCGTTGCCAGCGCGGTGCGCGAGTGCAGCACCGCCTTCTCGTGGCTGAAGGCGCGAAAACCGTACTCGCCATGGGCACTGCCCAGGCCGGAGTTGTTGACGCCGCCAAAGGGCAGCTTGCCATGCACGAAGTGCAGCAGCGCATGGTTGACACAGGCGCCGCCCGAGCTGGTCTGGCGCAGCAGGCGCTGCACGTGGGCGTCGGTGCGGCTGTAGATGTAGAGCGCCAGCGGGTTGGGGCCGGCGTTGATGCCGTCTATCACTTCGTCCAGGCTGTTGAAGGTGATGATGGGCAGCAGCGGGCCGAAGATTTCCTCCTGCAGGATGCGTGCGTCCGCCGGCACGCCGTCCAGCAGGGTGGGTGCCACATAGCAGGCTGTCTCGTCCACCTGGCCGCCGGTGAGCACGGTGGCGCCGCGGGTCAGCGCGTCCTGCAGCAGGCCGTTCAGACGGGCGGTGTGGCGGCTGTTGACAATGCGCGCCAGATACGGGCTTTGCTGTTGCTCGGCCGCCGAGGCGCCATAGGCCTTGGCTAGCACGGCGCGGCAGGCGGCGATCCAGGCGTCTTTGACGCTGGCATGCACATACACATGGTCGGGCGCAATGCAGGTCTGGCCGGCATTGCCCAGCTTGGCCCACAGAATGTTTTGCGCCGCCAGGGGGATGTCTGCACTGGCATCAATCACGGTGGGGCTCTTTCCGCCCAGCTCCAGCGTCACACTGGCCAGGTGCCGGGCCGCTGCGGCCATCACGTGTTTGCCCACGGCCGGGCTGCCGGTAAAGAAGATGTGGTTAAAGGGCAGCTCCAGCAGGGCCTGGGCCACGTTGGCTTCGCCCTCGAAGACGGCCACTTCGTCTTCTGCGAAGGTGTCGCGCAGGATGCGGGCCATCAGCGCCGACAGGTGCGGCGTCATCTCCGAGGGTTTGATGATGACGGTGTTGCCGGCCGCCAGTGCCGACACCAGCGGGCCGAAGGTCAGGGTGCAGGGGTAGTTCCAGGGCGAGATGATCAGGCAGCGCCCGCGCGGCATGGTTTGCACCTGGCTGCGCGTGCCCAGGGTCATGGCGGTGGGCCAGACGCGCTTGGGCGCCATCCAGCGCTTCAGGTTGCGGATGGCATCGTTGGCTTCCACGCACACCGGCAGGATTTCGGCCAGATCCACCTCGCCCGGCGGCTTTTTGAAGTCGGCATAGGCTGCGGTGTAGATGGCCTGGGTGTTGGCCATGACGGCGTCGCGCAGGCGCCGGATCTTGGCGATGCGTTCGTCGGCGCTGGAGCTGCGCAACTGCAGTGCGCGCACGCCCTGGCGCGCAAACACCTGTTGCATGGCGGAGAGGGCGGGTGCCGGCTGGCTGGATTGTGTTTGCATGGCAAGGGCCGATCGGGTGAAAAAGCAGTTTGCACTGTACCCGCTCAGGCTGCTTGGGCGTGTGCGGCGTCTAGGGTCTGCTGCCCAATTCGCGCCGGATCAGGTTGCGCAACTTGGCCGGTTGCACCGGCTTTTTCAGCAGCACCAGGCCCATATCGGCGGCCTGCTGCTTCAGGTCCATTTCGGTATCGCCACTGATCAGGCAGGCCGGCACCGGTTTGCTGCACAGTGCCCGCAGTGTCTGGATGGCGGCGATGCCGTTGGTGTCGCCGGACATGCGGTAGTCGCTGATGACAAAGTCCGGCAGCTGGCCCGACGCCACATGCCGGTAGGCCCGGTGCGCC
Source organism: Comamonadaceae bacterium (assembly GCA_947372425.1). Lineage (GTDB taxonomy): Bacteria > Pseudomonadota > Gammaproteobacteria > Burkholderiales > Burkholderiaceae_C > Allorhodoferax. The sequence goes on from CANBTQ010000048.1 coordinate 13,409, forward strand.
TCAAAAAACGTGTGCACCTGGCAGCCCCAGGACTCCAGCACCGCCTTCAAGGCCGCGTTGGACAGCGCGTCGTCCTCGATCACCAGCACCTTCAGTGCCTGCAGTGCAGTGCCGGGCGGCAGTTCGGCCTCGCTTGCCTCGGGCGGCGCATGCTGTGCGGGGGTCTGCGCTGCCAGCAGCGTGAAGCG
>CANBTQ010000049.1 GCA_947372425.1 Comamonadaceae bacterium
GCGCCCACAATCATCACGGCGGCCGCCACGATGGAGGGGCTGGGCACTTCGGAGCGCACCCACAACAGTGCCAGGGTGGACAGCAGCGGTGTCAGGAACGACAGCACACCGATCTGGCGCGGGTCACCGCGTTTGAGCGCCGCATCCCATAAATAAAACGCGCCGCCCAGCGGCCCCAGGCCCAGTGCCAGCACCAGGCCCCAGTCACTGGTGCCCAGTGCCACCGGTGCTTCCAGCAGGGTATGGCAGAGCAGCGACAGCAGGCCCGACACCAGCCCGAACAAGCCAATGGCCGCATTGGGAAAGGGCGGCACGCGCCGGCTCAGGAGCGAGTAGCTGGCCCAGACAAAGGCCGAGCACAGGGCCGGAATGTAGCCCCAGGCAAATCCGCTTTGCAGATCCCGCCCGCCCAGAATGGCCAGCGCGGCGCCGGCAAAGCCGATCAGCGCGGCCGCCACATGCAGGGGCCGCAACCGCAATCCCGGCAAAAACAGCGGCGCCATCAGCACAATGCCCAGTGGCCACAGGTAGTTCACCAGATTGGCCTGCACCGGCGGCGCATGGCGCAGTGCGATAAAAAGCAGAAAGTGAAAGCCGAACAGGCCGTACACCCCCAGGGCCAGTGTGGACAGTGGCACCTTCCAGGCCGAGAGCTGCCAGCCCGACAGCGGCAGGCCGATCACGCTGCCCACCAGCAGGCCCAGGCCGGTCAGCAGAAACGGAGGCACATGCTGCAGCGAAACACCCAGTGGCGCCAGCGTTCCCCACAGTGCAATCGCGCCCAGCGCCAGCAACAGGGCACGGCGGTTGTTGGTGTCGCTACTCAATGGGGGCGTTGATCGGTGGACGGCTTCTGCCACAGGTTGATGCCGCCCTCTACTGCGTGGCTGTCAATCGCAGCCAGTTCGGTTGCGCTGAAGGACAGGTTCTTCATGGCACCCACCAGATCCACAATCTGCGCCGGTTTGCTGGCACCAATCAGGGCCGTCGTGACGCGGGCATCGCGCAGCACCCAGGCGATTGCCATCTGCGCCAGGCTCTGGCCGCGCGCCTTGGCAATCTCGTTGAGCGCGCCCACATGCTGCAGGTTTTGTGGGCTCAGGTGGTCGGGGGTAAACGAGCCACCGCCGGGCCGGTTGATGCGTGCGTCGGCCGGCACGCCGTTGAGGTATTTGTCGGTCAGCAGGCCCTGCGCCAGCGCGCTGAATGCAATGCAGCCCATGCCGGTTTCTTCCAGCGCGTTGAGCAGGTCTTCTTCAATCCAGCGGTTCAGCAGGCTGTAGGAGGGCTGGTGAATCAGCGCCGGCACGCCCAGGCTTTTCAGAATGGCGGCGGCCTCGCGTGTCTTGCCCGCCGAGTAGCTGCTGATGCCCACATACAGGGCCTTGCCCTGCTGCACGGCCGTGGCCAGCGCGCCCATGGTTTCTTCCAGCGGGGTGTCGGGGTCGAAGCGGTGCGAGTAGAAGATGTCCACATACTCCAGGCCCATGCGCTTCAAGCTCTGGTCCAGGCTGGCCAGCACGTACTTGCGTGAGCCGCCGCCCTGGCCGTAGGGGCCAGGCCACATGTCCCAGCCGGCCTTGCTGGAGATGATCAGCTCATCGCGGTAGGGCCTGAAGTCGCGCCGCAGGTGCTCGCCGAAATTGGTTTCGGCGCTGCCGTAGGGTGGGCCGTAGTTGTTGGCCAAGTCAAAGTGGTTGATGCCCAGGTCGAAGGCGGTGCGCAGCATGTCGCGCTGGGCCTGAAACGGCGTGGCGTCACCGAAGTTGTGCCACAGGCCCAGCGACACCGCAGGCAGCTTGAGGCCGCTCTTGCCGCATGTGCGGTAGGGCATGGTGCCGTCATAGCGTTCGGGCTTGGCTTGGTATTGCATGCGGGTCTCTTTCGTTTCTTTTTCAGGATGGATCGGGCGCGGCGCGGGTCCGCTGCAGTCGCTAGACCTTGGCAGAACCGGCGGCCGCCACGCCGGCGCGCAGGCCCAGCAGGTAGCTGTCGGCACCAAAGCCGCAGATCTGGCCTCGCACCACTTCGGCAAACACCGACACATGGCGGAAGGCCTCGCGGGCGTGGATGTTGGACATATGCACCTCCACGATCGGGCAGGTGAGTATGGCCATCGCGTCGCGGATGGCGTAGCTGTAATGGGTCCAGGCGCCGGCATTGATCAGCACCGCGTCCACCGGTTCGGCAACGGCCCGGTGGATGCGCTGGCACATCTCGCCCTCGAGGTTGGTCTGAAAGCATTCCACTTCGGCCCCCAGCTCGGCACCGAGCGCACCCAGCCGGGTGTTGATTTCATCGAGCGTGACCGTGCCGTACTGCGCCGGATCGCGCTTGCCGAACATATTCAGGTTGACGCCGTGGAGTACAAGAACTTTCATGGTGGTGCTTTGGTGATCAGGGTTGGTGAGCGGCTCGATTGGATTATCGGCTGCTTCTGATCTGGCTGTGGAACCTCGTGCCAGGCCCGCTGCCTGTGCAGGGCCATCCCGCCAGTGCCGGCGCGAGCCCCGGCACCAGGGTCCTGGCGGCTTAGTGTTTGGTGGCTGCGTGCCCGATGACGCCACCGACGGCGGCGCCGGCACCGGTGCACAAGATGCCACCGCACAGCACGTCACCCACGACCGCGCCGACTACGGCGCCCGTGGCGGTGCCCTTTTCCTGGCGTGTCATGCCGGCACAGCCTGCCAGCACCAGGGTGAGAACCAACAGGGCAGCGCTGAGCTTGCCGGTGGAGAGAGGGGATGTCGTCATGGTGAATACTCCGAAGGACAATGAAAGAAAAGTGGTGCCACGCAAGCGCGGCCACCGGTGAGAGCCCATTGTTTGTCCGTGTGCTGTTGCCGTCTGTGTGCTTGCGTACACAGGCCGTGCGCCACCCGGATAAGGCCTGCTGTGTGGGCTGGCGCACAGAGTGCAGCGCCCGCATGCCCTAACCTTGCGTCACACGATAAATTGCCGTTCGGCTACCGCGACGTGTATAAGAGGGCAAAGGGCGCATCAAGGCCTCTTTCTGCGCAAGCCCGGCGCCTGTATCGCGCATTGACAAAGGCCTGCTCTGTGACTTTCCCCCACTTTTTTTTGCACTGCGTGGACACGGTGACCAGGCCCCCTGCGATCAGGTGCGTGCCGTCGGCCGGCAGCGTGCGCGGCCTGACTTTTGCGCGTTGAAAACAACCATCCATCCAACGAGACCCTTGCCATGATCCAAACCGACGAATTTCTCAGTGCCAACATCCTGATCGTGGACGACCAGGAGTCCAACATCGAGTTGCTGCTGCAACTGCTACGCGCCGCCGGTTACCACAATCTGCACACCAGCATGGAGCCCCGGGAAGTGGCCGCGTTGCACCGCACGGCCGCGTTTGACCTGATTCTGCTGGACCTGCAAATGCCCTTGATGGATGGCTTTGAGGTCATGGAGGCGCTCAAGGGCAGCATGGCCGATGACTACCTGCCGGTGATTGTGCTGACGGCCCAGCCCGGCCACAAATTACGCGCCCTGCAGGCCGGTGCCAAGGACTTCATCAGCAAGCCCTTTGACCTGACCGAGGTGAAAACCCGCATCCACAACATGCTGGAGGTGCGCCTGCTGTACAAGAAACTGGCGGCCTTTAACACCCGGCTGGAGCAGACCGTGCGTGAACGCACCGCCGAGTTGCGCGACAGCGAGGCGCGCTACCGCAGCCTGACCGAGCTGGCATCGGACTGGTATTGGGAGCAGGACGAAAACGGGCAGTTCACCCGGGTCTCGGGCCCGGTGCAGGAGATGCTGGGCATCGAGGCCGCACCGGGTGCGAACGGGGAACTCGGTCAGGGCTGGAACGAAGCCGAGCGCGCCCAATTGCGTACCAGCATTGCCGAACGACAGCCGTTCCTCGACTTTGTCTTCCACCGCGCCAACCGCGATGGCTCACGCCAGCAGTTTCGCGTCAGCGGCGAGCCCATGTTCAACCAGAACGGCCGCTTTCTGGGCTACCGCGGCATTGGCGTGGAAATGGCCGAAGGCACATCGGGCCGGTTGGCGGACAGCGGTGCCACGGCATGAATCCGGTGCCTCCTGCCAGCCACAACCACATCCTGTCGGCCCTGCCCACTGCGGAGTGGGACGCGCTGTCGCCCTACCTAGAACTGGTTGCGCTGCCCCTGGGCCATATGCTGTATGAGCCCGGTTCACCCCAGCGCTACGGCTACTTTCCGACCACGGCCATCGTCTCCCTGCACTATGTGACCGCCTCGGGCGCATCGGCCGAAACCGCCGGCGTGGGCAACGAGGGCATGGTTGGTGTCTCCATTTTCATGGGCGGCAACACCACCCCCAGTTCGGCCGTGGTGCAAACCGCCGGCAAAGCCTTTCGCATTGAGCGCAGCTGGCTGAAGCAGGAGTTCAGCCGGGCCGGACTGTTGCAAAGCCTGTTGCTGCGCTATACGCAGGCCCTCATGACGCAGATGGCGCAGGCAGTGGCCTGCAACCGCCACCACTCGGTGGAACAGCAGTTGTGCCGCTGGTTGCTGTTGACGCTGGACCGCCTGCCGGACCGGGAGCTGGTGATGACGCAGGAGCTGGTGGCCAGCATGCTGGGTGTGCGCCGCGAGAGCGTGACCGAGTCGGCCGGCCAGCTGCAAACCGCCGGCTACATCCGCTACCGGCGTGGTCACATCACGGTGCTCAACCGCGCCGGCCTGGAGCGCCACACCTGCGAATGCTACGGTGTGGTGAAGGCTGAGCTCAAGCGTCTGCAGAACGACGTGCTCTACCGCCAGGACTGAGGCGTGGCCGGCGGCCCGGCGGCAGGCTTTATTGCTTGATCTGCATGGCGTTGTCCACCTTGCGCACGCCCTGCACGGCCGCGGCAATGGCCATGGCCCGGCTCATCTGCTCCAGACTGTCGACAAAGCCGCTGAGTTGCACGGTGTCAATCCGCGTCACCACGGCAATGTCCAGACTGCGGATGCCGGGGTCGGCCAGCAGGGCCGCCTTGACCTTGCCGGTGGTGAGGCCGTCGTCCACCTGATTGCCCACCGTGGCCGGTGCCCCCTTGAGCGTGACATTGTTCTGCAGGCCCGTCACGCCTTCGATGCCGCGCGCGGTGCGGATTGCCAGGTCCAGTTGGGCCTGGTTGTCGACAAAGCCGCTGAGCAGGATTTCGCCCTTGCGCGTGCTGACCTTGAAGTCGTAGCTGTTGATCAGCGGATCGGCCATCAGCGCCGCGGTCACACGGGTGGTGATCACCGCATCGTCAATCACCCGGCCGACGCTGATCGGCGCAGTGCTGGCCTCGGCTGCCAGCACGCCGGCTGGCAAGGACAAGGCCAGGAGCCCGGCCAGCGCACTGTATACGGCCAGGTGGCCGGGGTGCCGCTTCATGGACGGACCACGATCTCGTTTTTCACACCGGTCACGCCCTTGACGCCGCGTGCAATGGCTTCGGCGGTGGCGCGCTCGGTGGTGTTTTTGGCAAAGCCGGACAGCATCACGCTGCCCTTGAGGGTCTCCACGCTGATGGAGGCCGCATCGACCTGCTTGTTCTCGACAAAGCGCGATTTGACCAGCGAGGTAATGCCGGTGTCGTCCACATAGGCGCCCATGGTTTCCTGGCCGCGTTGGACGGCGCAGCCGGCGGCGCTCAGCAACACGATGGCACAGAGGGTGGCAGCGAGGGGGGTACGGATTTGCATGGTGGTTCTCCAGTAGGTGGCAAGGACAGCGGATAGAGGCATTGGCGAGGGACCTCGCCAAGCCGTGCTGTCCCGCTGAGTATTCCGGCTGCCAGCCGATTTATCTGTACGCCACCACACCGACCGCCTGCGGGCGGCCTGCCTACACTGCGGCACCATGTGTTTTTCTGCTTCCGCCAGTTTTACCGCAGCCGGCCTGCTCCTGGGTTTGGGCGGGGTGGCGGCCCGCCGCACGCGCTGCGTCGCCGAACTGCCCTATGCCCTCATTCCCTTCTGGTTTGGTGTGCAGCAGTTGATGGAAGGCGCCCTCTGGCTGACCTTTGGCGAGCCGCAGCAGGCCTGCCTGAATGCGGTGCTGACGCAGGGCTTCTCGGCCTTTTCGCAGGTGATCTGGCCGCTCTACATTCCGCTGGCGGTGTGGCTGCTGGAGCCGGCCGGCTGGCGCCGCCATGCCATCGCAGTGCTCAGCGTGGCCGGTGCCACGGTGAGCGTGTATCTGCTGTGGTATCTGGTGCAGGTGCCGGCGGTGGCGCAGCCCGAGGGCCGGCACATTGCCTACATCTTTCCGCACTTTCACCAGCCCCTGGCGACAGCGCTCTACCTGCTCGGGGCCTGTGTCAGCCCCTTGCTGTCGCGCTTTGGCAGGGTGCGGTGGTTCGGTGCGCTGGCCACGCTCTCGCTGCTGGTGACCGCCTTCTTTTATGCGCAGTGGCTGATTTCCGTGTGGTGCTTTTTCTGTGCCGTGTTGAGCAGCGTGATCGTCTTGCATTTCCCGGCGCGCGCGTCCGGTGGGTCGCTGCACCGTGCGCAAGCGCGGTCGGTCTAGGGTGGTGGTGGCGTTGTCGCCGGCGGCTCGACGGCCTGCAGCCAGTTGGCCAGCAGTTCGGCCCACGGCAGCGTACGCAGTGGGGCGACGGCCTTGATGAGCAGCTGCGGCAACAGGCCCGCGGCCAGCGCGGGCACAGAAATCCAGCGCCAGGGCTTGAGCAACACGAGGGCACTGCCCAGCGCCGCCGCACCCAGCACCAGGCCCAAGGGGTGGCGCTGTGCCAGCGGCCGCAGACGTTGCGCCACCACGCCCGATAGCAGGGTGGCGGAGTGTTGCCAGGGCTGGCCCGCCCACCAGAGCGCCAGCGCCTCCAGCAGTACGCGGGTGGCCGGCTCGGCATGCAAGGCGTCCAGCCAGCTGCTGGGGCTGTGCGCCCCGGGGGTGTCGTGCGCTGCCGGGCCGGCGCTGGCATGCAGGCGGTGCAGGGCCAGGCTCATGCGGGCGCGCGAGCGGGTCAGGCGCAGGCGCGCCTGCTCGGTGGTGACGGATGTGGCGCTCATGGGGCGCTCACTTCCTGGAGCAGTTGCAAGTCCGCTTGCAACTGCGCCTGGAGTTGCGCAAACGCGCGGGTCTCGCTGTTCCGGCACGCGCGCAGGCCGCAGCCTGCAGCGGCCAGCAGGGGCAGGCACGGCGTGAGCCACAGCACCCCGACGGCGCTGCCGGCCATGCCGGGCACTGCGGCCCACAGCATCAGGGCCACACCGGCCAGTGCCAGGGCGGCCGTGCCACAGGCCAGCGTGGCCGCGGCCCAGAGCAGGCGTTGCTGCGTACGCTGCTGGAATGTCTGGATTTCGCTGCCGAGCAGTGCGGCGTAGCCCTGGGCGTGTTCGCCCAGCAGGCCCGGCTGGGTCATGGCGAGCTGAAGCAGGGGGTGCATGGATGGCCCGGTGCTGCTGGTTTAGTTGCGACCGCGCGGGCGCGTCAGCAGGCTGACCACTGCCATCAACGCAGCGCCGGTGGCCGCGGCAATCAGCACCGATTTGACCGGTTCATCCCGGATATAGCCGATGGTGCTGTCGGAGGCGCGCAGTGCACTGTCGCGCACCTGGTGGGTGGTTTCGCGCACGCGCTCCACGCCGCGGTCCAGTGCTGCGTTCATGCTGTTGAGTGCGTGGCTGGCAGCCTGCTGCGTGCTGCCAAGTGCCAGGTCGGCACTGTGTGCGGCGCCATCGGCAAGAGATTTTTCAAACATGGTGGTTCCTCTGTGGATTTGCGTGGCAGAAGTGCCAAGCCATGTGCCAGCTTAGGAGGACCTGGGCCCGCAGTCGGTACGTTGACGCACAGACCGCGTTGCCGTTGCTGCCTAAGCTGGACCTGCATACCAACCACCAGGACGCACGCCATGCCAGGGCTGGGGATGCGGCCCCAGCAAGGGCCTGGGTCTGGTGGTCATTGTGCGCATGATCCTGCTGTTGAGCGGCCGGATCTGGATCTCATTCATTCACTCTAAAAGGAACTTATATGAATACAACCAAGTTAGTCCATCTCGCACTGGTTGCCGCACTGTGCCTGTCCCAAGCCGGTGCCTGGGCCCAACCCGGCCATGGCAATGGCAATGGCCGATCCAATGATTGCGGTCCGGGCAATGGAAACTGTGATCGTGGACAGGGGCGCCACGGCGACAACCGCCGCGATGGGGGCGACCACGAAGGTGAACGCGGCGCCGGCCCGGACCGTTCCTTCTACCGGGGTGAACGGCTGCCATACGGTTACCGCAGCCCGCAATACGTGGTGAACGACTGGCGTGGCCATGGCCTGCGCACCCCGCCGCGCGGCTACCACTGGGTGCAAACCGGCGGTGACTATGTGTTGGTGGCGATCACCACCGGCATCATTCTGGAGCTGCTGCTGAACCGCTAGCGGAGTGCGCCTGCTGGTCTGCGTGGTAGCTGGAGCGCACCATGGCGCCGACGGCAGCGTGCTTGAAGCCCATCTTGTAGGCCTCGGCCTCGAACATCTTGAAGACGTCGGGGTGTACATAGCGGCGCACCGGCAGATGGCTGGTGGAAGGTGCCAGGTACTGGCCTATGGTCAGCATCTCGATGTCATGCGCACGCATGTCGCGCATGACTTCCAGAATTTCCTCGTCGGTTTCGCCCAGACCGACCATCAGGCCGCTCTTGGTCTTGACGTCGGGGAACAAGGCCTTGAACTTCTTCAGCAGGTTGAGCGAGAACTGGTAGTCCGAGCCGGGCCGTGCTTCCTTGTAGAGGCGGGGGATGGTTTCCAGGTTGTGGTTCATCACGTCCGGGGGCGCGGCTTTCAGAATGTCCAGTGCGCGGTCATCACGGCCGCGGAAGTCGGGCACCAGCACCTCAATCTGGGTGCGCGGCGAAAGTTCGCGGGTCTTGCGGATGCATTCCACAAAGTGGCCGGCGCCACCATCGCGCAAATCGTCGCGGTCCACGCTGGTGATGACCACATAGCTGAGCTTGAGCTGGGCAATGGTCTTGGCCAGGTTGTCGGGTTCGTTCACATCCAGCGGGTCGGGGCGCCCATGGCCCACGTCGCAGAAGGGGCAGCGGCGGGTGCATTTGTCGCCCATGATCATGAATGTGGCCGTGCCCTTGCCAAAGCATTCGCCGATGTTGGGGCAGCTGGCTTCCTCACACACGGTTACCAGCTTGTTGGTGCGCAGCACGTCCTTGATTTCATAGAAGCGGGTGGACGGCGAACCGGCCTTGACGCGAATCCACTCGGGCTTGCGCAGCACTTCGCCGGCCTGCACCTTGATGGGAATGCGCGACAGCTTGGCCGCAGCCTTTTGCTTGGCCAGCGGGTTGTAGTCTTCGGTGCTTTGCGCTTCCCGCACAGTGGGGTTGCTGGTTTCGTCGCTGTGGCTCATGGTGTTGGGGCGGTAACGGCGCGTTATGGCGCCAGATAGGTTGCGAGCTTGTGGCTCAGTACATCAGCGGCATCGTTCCAGCTGACCGGAACCCCGATTGTAGAAAGGTCCACAGTCTGCAAGGCCACGTAGCCGCAAGGGTTGATGCGGCGGAAGGGCTCCAGATCCATGGCCACATTCAGTGCCAGACCGTGGTAGGTGCAGTTGCGGCTGACCTTGATGCCCAGGGCGGCAATCTTGCCCAGGCCGTTGAAGTCCGGCTCCAGACTTTGCGTGCCTGTAGCGTCTTTGCGCGGCCGGTTGGCCAGGGGCGCATGGCCGGACGGGTCGTCCAGCCGCACGTAGATGCCCGGAGCGCCCGCCACGCGGTGACCGGTCACGCCGAAATGCAACAGGGTACGTATCAGCGCTTCTTCAATGCGGTACACATACTCCTTGACGAAATAACCGGCCCGCTTCAGGTCCAGCAAGGGGTAGGCCACCACCTGGCCTGGCCCATGGTAGGTGACCTGGCCGCCGCGGTTGGTCTGCACCACCGGAATGTTGGCCGGATTGAAGATGTGCTCCGGCTTGCCGGCGAGGCCCTGGGTGTAGACCGGCGGATGCTCGCAGATCCACAACTGATCCGCGGTGTCCGGCGCTCTCTCGGTCGTGAATGCCTGCATGGCTGCGTACGTGGGCTCGTACTCCACGCGGCCCAGCGCCAGAAGCTCCATCAGCGTGACCTCACAGCACGACCTTGACCATCGGGTGTGTGCTCAGGGTGCGGTACAACTCGTCCAGTTGTTCCCGGCTGGTGGCCGTCACGGTGATGGTCACGCCCAGGTACTTGCCGCCCTTGCTCTCCCGCAACTCCAGCGTGGCGGCATCAAATACCGGGTCGAACTGCTCTGCAATCCGGGTGATGGCCTGGACCAGGCCATCCACCTTGGTGCCCATGACCTTGATCGGAAATTTGCTGGGGTACTGGATCAGGGACTCTGCGGGCGCTGGGGCAGCGTCGGATTTTTCTGCGGGTGGAGTGGGTAGGGGCATGGCTGACTTGAAGTGAACGCAAATTATGCAGCGCTGGCCGCCAGGTCAAAGATGCCGGGTGATTTGTAAAGGACATGTAATGCGCGAACGGGTTTCTACGTATAATCGATGGCTGTGCACAAATTGGCAGTCACTCTGTAACCTGGGCGTAATCTGACATGGTCACAATCGCACCCGACGCAGGAGATGAAGAATCGGACTTCACTCCGCTGACTGCCGCCGAGGCGCATGCACTGCGTGAAAAGCATCCGTCCATCTCTCCGTGGTGGGTGGTGTTGGGACAGATTGGTGTTGGAGTTCTGGTGACATTGATCGCTTGGGCTGTGACGGGCAGTCAGACCGTCGGTTTGTCGGCGGCCTGTGGTGCATTGGCAGTGATTGTTCCTGCGGCACTGTTTGCCAGGGGCGTGACGGGGCAGTTTGCCTCGGTTAATGCAGGTTCTGCAGTGATGAGCTTCTTCCTCTGGGAGTTGGTCAAGATTTTGGTGACGGTGGGCATTCTGTTGGCTGCCCAGCGTCTGGTGATGGGATTGAGCTGGCCGGCGATGCTGGTGGGTTTGGTTGTCACGATGAAGGTGTACTGGATCGCTCTGGGTTTCAAACGAAAGCCCAGGCCGGTATGAATATGAAACGCTTAACGGCAAAAGTAACTGATACGGGTAACTGATGGCTGCTGAAGAAAACGTTGCGGAACATGCGCTTACGGCCGGTGAATACATTGGCCACCACCTGACGCATTTGCGTACAGGTCACCAGTCCGGTGTCATTGATTTTTCGGTTTTCAACATGGACTCGATCTTCTGGTCGGTGCTCCTGGGTGTGGTGGGTCTGTTCGTGATGTGGCGCGTGGCGCGCAGCGTAACTTCCGGTGTTCCCGGTCGCATGCAGGCTGCTGTTGAAATCCTGCTGGAAATGGTTGACACACAGGCCAGGGGCATCGTGCACAACGCACAGTCCCGCAAGTTTGTTGGCCCTTTGGCCTTGACGGTTTTTGTCTGGGTGTTCCTGATGAACTCCATGGACTTTTTGCCCGTCGATCTGTTTCACATGATTCTGGAAACCACGGGTCTGGACCAGACTATTCCTTATTTCCGCGTGGTCCCAACGGCTGACTTGTCCATGACGCTGGGCATGTCCTGTTCGGTGTTGCTGGTCTGCCTGTACTACAACATCAAGATCAAAGGGATGGGCGGTTGGGCGCACGAAATGGTGACGGCACCGTTTGGCACCAGCAAGAACCCCCTGTTTGCCCTGATTCTGGGCGTGCTGAACCTCGGCATGCAACTGATTGAATTCACCGCCAAGACCGTATCCCACGGCATGCGGTTGTTCGGAAATATGTACGCTGGCGAGCTGGTGTTCATGTTGATCGCACTCATGGGTGCGGTTGGTTTCGGGTCGGCTACAGGCATCGCCTTGTGGTTGGGTCATGTGCTTGCGGGTACCGGCTGGGCGATCTTTCACATTCTGATTGTTGCTCTGCAGGCCTTCATTTTCATGATGTTGACCTTGGTGTATGTGGGGCAGGCCCACGACCACCACTAAGTTTGTCGGTTTTTTCTCTTTCTTGTTTTCTCGTTAACTTAAATCCATAGGAGCTCTTAAATGGAACACGTTCTTGGTTTCGTCGCATTGGCCGCTGGCCTGATCATTGGCCTGGGTGCTGTTGGTGCCTGTATCGGTATTGGCATCATGGGTAGCAAATACCTGGAATCCGCAGCACGTCAGCCTGAGCTGATGAACGAACTGCAAACCAAGATGTTCTTGCTGGCTGGTCTGATTGACGCTGCGTTCCTGATTGGCGTTGGTATCGCCATGATGTTCGCCTTCGCCAACCCCTTCGTGCTGAAGTAAGCCCTTTCGCCTCATCCAACTTAGAGAGGTGTTGTTGTGAGTATTAACGCAACATTCTTCGCACAAGTAGTCGTGTTTTTTATATTGGTGATGTTCACGATGAAATTCGTGTGGCCACCGATTGCCAAGGCACTTGACGAACGCGCGCAGAAAATCGCAGACGGCCTGGCCGCTGCCGACAAGGCTAAAGCAGAGTTGACCAACGCTAACAAGCGCGTGGAAGACGAACTGGCCAAATCGCGCAACGAGACTGCAAGTCGTCTGGCTGACGCGGAACGCCGCGCGCAAGCCATCGTTGAAGAAGCCAAAGGCAAGGCAACCGAAGAGGGCAACAAGATCATTGCTGCCGCCAAGGTTGAAGCCGAACAGCAAACCGTGAAGGCCCGTGAAGCACTGCGTGAGCAAGTGGCTGCACTGGCTGTCAAGGGTGCCGAGCAGATTCTCCGCAAGGAAGTCAATGCCGGTGTCCACGCGGACTTGCTGGGCCGTTTGAAGACCGAGCTGTAAGAGGACACCATGGCCGAAATCGCCACTATTGCAAGACCCTATGCCGAGGCCCTTTACAAGGCTTCTGCTGGTGACTTGCCTGCGGTCAGCGCCTGGGTCGACGAATTGGCAGCGATTGCGGGCAATGCCCAGCTGCTGCAATTCGCCGACAGTCCCAAGGCAACGACAGCGCAGGTCTTTGAGCTCATCACGGGTGTGGCCAAGTCGGTTCTTGGCGAGCACGCCAAAAACTTTCTGCGCCTCGTGATCGAGAACGGCCGACTCAGCGCTTTGCCTGAGATTGCCGCACAGTTCCGGGCCTTGAAAAATGCCCAGAGCGGATCTTCGGATGCGGTGGTCTACAGCGCTTTCCCGATTGACGCGGCAGCATTGGCAGACGTGGCGGCGACGCTGGAAAAGCGTTTTGCCCGCAAGCTCAATGTGTCGGTTGAATTGCAGCCTGAGCTGATCGGTGGCATTCGTGTCGTGGTGGGTGACGAGGTTCTTGACACATCGGTCAAGGCACGTCTGGAACAAATGAAAGTGGCTCTGACAGCTTGAGGCCCTTGCCCCAAGCTGCAGCCCTAACTAAAGAAAGAAGGAAAGAGTCATGCAACTCAATCCCGCAGAAATCTCTGAATTGATCAAGAGCCGTATTGAAGGACTGTCTGC
>CANBTQ010000050.1 GCA_947372425.1 Comamonadaceae bacterium
GCTGGACAAGGCGGAATTGTGGCACCACGGGCATGAGCACCACCACGGAACGGCACACGCTGAAGCAGGGCATCCAGTTGGCAAACCCATGGGTGGGGTATGGGCGGTATTGGTGGGCGACAGCGTGCACTGCTTTGGTGACGGACTGCTGATTGCAGCAGCGTTCGTCGCAGATATCCAGCTCGGGGCACTGGCATCGTTGGCGGTTCTGACGCATGAAGTACCGCACCACTTGGGCGACTTGGCCGTGGTGCGCCAAGGAGTAAAGGGACGCCAACGGGCGGCGGCAAAGGTTGCGATGGCGGGGGCGGTGACCGTCATCGGGGGACTTTTGGGGTATTGGCTGGTGGAACCGCTAAAGCCCTATTTGCCGTATTTCTTGGCCGCCGCGGCCAGCAGCTTTGTGTACGTGGCCCTGGCTGACCTGATTCCGCAACTGCAAAAGCATGTGGGGCCCAGTCAGTCTGCCAGGCATATCTTCTGGCTCATACTGGGCATCGCCGTAGTGGCGCTTGCCACAAGCTTTGATGTCATTTGAGACCGGGTATCGATTTGCTTTTAGTGGAGCTGCAATAATCTGCACATGCACTACTTGCGCAACGCCCAACTGATAGCCCGCTTTGTGCTGGTCTGGTTTGCGTTGTCCATTGGTGTGGCGATTGCGTCGCCGCTGGTCAAACCCCAATCGATGCAGCTCATCTGCTCGGGCAGCGGTGCCATGAAGGTCGTGACAAGCAATGCGGATGGGACAACGCCTGCCAGCAGCCACACGTTGGACTGTCCCCTGTGTGCAGGTCTTGGTGCACCACCGCCTGTTTCAGTCTTGAGGTTTGAGCCAATTCACCCCCTGGCCTATGCATTACAAGGCATTGCATCGGCTCATATTGCATCTGCAACGGCCGCGCCGCTCCCGGCGCGCGGTCCGCCTACCGCTTTGTAAATTCTCTGCCCTTGGCTGTTAAGCCCAGGGTCCTGGTTTTACGTGTCATGGGTGTTGCCACCCCTCATCGGCAATTAGCCGATACCACCACTGGTCTAACGCTAAACACCTCGGTTGCGCCGCTGCCTTCGCCCGATGTTGGTCTTTGCGCACTTAACCAGTGGCCCATTCTTCATTCCTTTGGGCATGCTGCCCTTCAAAACAAATACCATCATGAAACAACTTACAAAGCTGACCCTGGCACTCGCCGCCGCCTTGCCTTCAAGCGCCGTCTTCGCTTGCGCCAGTTGTGGCTGCACGCTGAATTCGGATTTCGGAGCGCAAGGTCTGTCCTCGGCATCCGGTTGGAGCCTTGATGTGCGCTACGACACACTGAACCAAAATGAGCTGCGTAGCGGCACCGGTACTATTTCTGCGACCGACGCTGCAAACACCGCCAACGCGTCAAACGGTGGCCCCGCTGAGGTCGAGAAATTCACGAACAACCAATACCTCACGGCAACCCTGGACTACAACGATGGCAATGCCTGGGGTGTAAGCGTCTCCCTGCCATACATCAATAGGTCCCATAGCACGCTGGGAGTTGGTGGAGATGGGATCAGCCCTGACCCAACAACGGGCTACGATTCCAGCGCTTCTGGCATGGGAGATGTGCGCGTGACAGGACGTTATTACGGCTTCACCGACAACAAGAATTTCGGCATCCAGATGGGGTTAAAACTTCCCACGGGCAACACCAAGCAAAAGTCTATCGCCGCAGATGGAAGCACATCCATCGATGTCGATCCAGGTCTCCAATTGGGCACGGGGACGACGGACGTGATCATTGGTGCCTATTACTTTGACAACCTGAACCAGAACTGGGACTACTTTGTGCAGGCCCAGTTCCAGTCAGCGCTGGACAGTTCCAGCATGGCGGCAGGCTCCTACCGTCCGGGCGACAGCGTCAACCTGACGGGAGGCATGCGGTACCACGGCTTCGAGTCCTTCACGCCGACCATGCAAATCAACGCACGCTATGTCAATGCAGATTCCGGCGCTGCGGCCGACACGTACGCCACCGGTGGGACTTTGGTGTACTTCACCCCAGGCGTCATTGTTCCCGTGACCAGCACGGTATCGGTGTACTCGAACCTGCAGATTCCGATCTACCAGAACGTCAACGGAATTCAGGTAGCACCCACAAGCATCTTCTCAATCGGTGCCAGGGTGTCGTTCTAAGGCATTATTTTTTGAGTAGCGGTGTAACCAGTGTTTCAAGTTCGGTCGGGGTGATCTCAGCATCGCCGACATGTCCGTTCTTTCGCAGGATGCCCGCTCTGTCAACGACAAAGGTGCTGGGCATGCGCCAGATGCGGCCCAGTCCCTTGATGTTGGCATCCGCCTTGAGCGCGACCTGAAACGTGAATTGCTGGGCAATCTTCCTGACGGCTGGCAAGTCACGCGGTTCGTCCATGCTGATGGCCAGAATTTCCAGGCCATCTGATTGGTGTTGATCTAAATAGGCTTGCAGCGCTGGCATCTCTGCCTTGCATGGAGCGCACCAAGTGGCCCAGAAATTCACGATCACCACCTTGCCACGCTTTTGAGCCAGTTGAAAGGTGTCGGGACTGTCCAACAGCTTCGCCTGCAGGTCCGACGCGGGACTGCCCACCAGCAATTCCGCGCCAAAGGCATTGGCACCAAAAACAAGGCATACGAGCAGGATAAGACGCTTCATTCGGCAATTCTCCCATTCATATCGTCAATGCGTCGCCGTCTGACTGACTGGTGTTGAAAAGTTGGTCTATCGTAAGACTGGTATCGGGAGAGGCACGCGTAAGACCGAACTTGGTCGAACGCAGGTGCTCGCTTTGTCGAAGCATTTGCGACATGGCTGCCTGTCGATACCTGGTTGGCAGCGACAGCTTTGGAGCGGGCATATCGCAAATCTCTAAGACCGCAATCGCTGCAAACCCGACATCGCAGATTACCCCTGTACTGCCTGCAACTACCCACTATTCAAATCAATCCGGCGGCCGTTTACTACCCCATGTGGATTGGGCTTCAAAACGAACATAGCGGCTGACTGCGCCTTATCGCCTTTGCTGGCAGCCCCGCACACCGTGTGCATCCACACGCCTCCAACGGCCACGCGCACATAAATGCGCAGAAAATAGTGCCTCCAACAACAAGGCCCCTGTGAATCCATCCGCTCCCCATGCCGAACTCATCGCCGCCTTCAAAAGGGCGCAGGCCGATGCTGCGCACAAGTCCGGCCTGGTGCAGGTGGTGGCAAAGAAGGGCCCCCGGGCCATTCAGGCGGCTATTGAAACGGCTGCCAAGGCAGACAAACGGCGGGATTCGTTTGCGAAAAAGCTGCTTGCCCTGGGTGTGATCCTCACGGATTGATGCGTCCACACCGAAGCAGCCAACACCGTCTCTGTTGCGGTGGGTCAAACGCGCGCGGCTTGCAGGCCGCTTTCACGCTTGAGGTTTGCTTGTAACAGTGCGACCATCGGCACCATATACATTTTCGGCTTCGTCTTCCGTGTCACCACCCCCGCCCCCTGCTGGCCAGCCGCCAGTCTTGCCGCCCGCCTACGAAGCGCTGCGCCCCTTCTTCGACCCAGCCACCCAATGGGGCCGCTGCGCGCAAGAGCACCTGGCCTACCGCAGCCTCAAAGACCACTTCCCCGGGCTGAGTGCGCAAGAGGTTTTTCTGACCGTGATCACCGCCCGGCATCTGTTCCGCGGCGGCAGCGACACCTTGTAGGCCTCAGGCCCGGGACTGCTCTGCGCACAGCCGCTGCAGCGTGTTCCAGAACAGCGGCTCCTGCGTGGTGGCAAAGTTGATGCGCATCAGGCTGCTGGGCGTGCGCCGGGCATGGAACAGTGCCCCCGGCGCCAGCAGATAGCCCTCGTCCAGCATGCGCTGCGACAGCGCGTCGGTGTCCACCCCGGTTTCCAGCCAGCCAAAAATGCCCACCGGCTCGGCCGCAAACACAAAGCCATGGGCCTGCGCCAGCGCCACGCTGCGGCTGCGCGCGCCATCCAGGCGCTGGCGGATGCGCTCGGCGTGGCGGCGGATCTGGCCCTGCTCCAGGCACCAGGCCAGCGCCTTCTCCAGCAGCGCCGGTGTCGTCAGGGTCGACAGCAACTTGGTGTCCAGCAACTGCTCCACCAGCTGCGGCGGCGCGGCCAGATAGCCCACGCGCCAGTTGGGCGCCAGGATCTTGGCAAAGCCGCCCACATAGATGGTGCGCTGCAGGCCGTACAGCGCGCACAGGCGGGTGGCGTGCTCGGGGGCGAAGTGGCTGTAAGTGTCATCCTCCACCACATGGAAGTTGTACTGGTTGGCCAGCTGCAGGATGCGGTGGGCGCTGGCCGGGTTCAGGCAAAAGCCGGTCGGGTTGTGCAGCACGCTCACACTGACAAACAGCTTGGGCGCATGCTCGGCCGCGTAGCGCGCCATCACCGCCAGGTCGGGCCCGTCCGCGCGGCGCGGCACCGGCAGGATGCGCATGCCCAGGGCGTCGAGCCGTGCAAACTCCACGGCCCAGCCGGGCTCTTCCACCATCACATAGTCGCCGGCACGCAGCAGGGTGCGGCTGACGATGTCCAGCGCATGGGTGGCACCCAGCGTGGTGATGATCTGCTCGGGCGTGGCCTGCACCGCCACGGTCTTGAGCTTGTGCGCCACGGCGCGACGCAGGCCGGCGTCCCCGGCGGGCTCGCCGTATTGCAGCGAGAAGGCATTCAAGTCCTTGGCATTGCAAAAGCGCCGCACGGCGCTGGCCAAAAACGTGGTCTGCAACCAGTCCTGGGGCAGCACACCCATGCCGGGCTGCGGCTTGTCGCTGATGCCATGGAACATGCCGCGAATCAGCGCGGTGGCATTCAATGGCGCGCGATGGGGCGAGGCATCTGCCGGCTGCGGCGCTGCAGCCGGCGCCTTGCTGCGGGCCCGGGCAAACTCCGCCGGAGTCTGGCTGGTCTCACGCACAAAGAAGCCACGGTTGCGCCGCGCCTCCACCAGCCCCTGGGCCAGCAACTGGTCATACGCGCCCACCACGGTGGAGGGGCTCACGCCCTGCTGCTGCGCGCACTGGCGCACCGAAGGCAGGCGCGCACCGGGCGCCAGCAGGCGATCGCGGATGCGCTGGGCAAAGCGGGCCGCCAGCTGTTCGGTGAGTGACTGGGCACTGCTTTTCATCAACATGGCTGGTCCTTGTGGTCTTGTGTCAGTTCCGCCGCCAATACAGTTCTCAAAATGTCCAGGCAAACTGTACTGCAACTGTGCTGATTTTGCACGTACATTGAAGACCATGCACTACCACCTCCCCCACGCCCAAGGCCACCCATGCAGCGCATGAAAAAAGAAACCCGCGGCATGTGGCTGGGTGTTCTGGGCGTGGCCATCTTTGCTGTCACGCTGCCGATGACGCGCCTGGCCACCGGCACCCCGCAAGACCCGCAGCTGTCGGCCTGGTTCATCACGTTTGCCCGCGCCGCGCTGGCCGGCTGCCTGTCGCTGGCGTTTCTGGGCCTTACCCGATCACCGCGGCCCACGCCCGCACAGCGCAAGCCGCTGGCCCTGGCCATGCTGGGCAATGCGGTGGGCTTTCCGCTGTGTCTGGGCCTGGCGCTGCGCCATGTCACCTCCGGCCACGCCGCCGTGTTCACCGCCCTGCTGCCGCTGGCCACCGCCGCCCTGGCCGCCGCCGTGCTGCACCAGCGGGCACGCCTGGGCTTCTGGGTCTGTGCCGGGCTGGGTGGGTTGCTGGTGATGGCGTTTTCGCTGCTGCGTGCGGCCCAGCATGCGCAGGGCTTTGCGCTGGAGTGGGCCGACCTGCTGTTGCTGGGTGCCATTCTGTTTGCTGCGCTGGGCTATGTGTATGGCGCGCAGGTGACGCCGGCGCTGGGTGCCGAGCGGGTGATCTGCTGGGTCTGCGTCATGGCGCTGCCCTTCAGCGTGCCGGGCGCGCTGCTGAACTGGCCCAGCGGCGAGATCCACACCGCCTCCTGGTTTGCGCTGGGTTATGTGGGCGTGTTTTCCATGTGGGCCGGCTTTTTTGCCTGGTACCGTGGCCTGTCCCTGGGTGGCGCGCTGCGCGTGAGCCAGGTGCAACTGCTGCAACCTTTTTTCAGCATCCTGGCCGCCGTGCCACTGCTGGGTGAGGTGCTGGAACCCGTGACCCTGGGCTTTGCCCTGGGCGTTGTGGCCGTGGTGTTTCTGGGCAAGCGTTTTGCCAGCGCACCTGCGATTGCGGCGCCAGCCGGCGCTGCGGGCCTTGTCGTGGCGCCGTCAGCCAAGGCCGCCACATGAGCCACGAACTCTGGATCGCCGCCAGCCTGTTTGCCACGGTCAGCCTGATCACGCCCGGCCCCAACAACACCATGGTCCTCACCTCGGGTGTCAACTTCGGGCTGCAGCGCACCCTGCCGCATCTACTGGGCATCTGTCTCGGCTTTGGCCTGATGCAGGTGCTGGTGGGCTTGGGCCTGCACGGTCTGCTGGGCCAGTACCCGATTGCACTGGAGCTGCTGCGCTATGTGGGCGGTGCCTACATGCTGTGGCTGGCCTGGAAGCTGGCCCGCTCCCGCACCGCACCCGGCGAGGCATTGCACCGTGCGCGGCCACTGGGCTTCTGGGGAGCGGCAGCCTTTCAGTGGGTCAACCCCAAGGCCTGGGTGATGTGCATGACAGCCATGAGTGCCTACCTGCCGGTGGATGCCACGGCCGTGCAAGTGCTGCTGCTGGGCAGCCTGTTTACCCTGTTGGGCATTCCCTGTGTCGGCAGCTGGGCCGCCTTTGGCAGCGGCATGCGCCAATTTTTGCAAGACCCGCTGAAGTTGCGCATCTTCAACAACGCCATGGCCCTGCTGCTGGTAGCCTCGCTGGTTCCCATGTTGATGAACTGACACCGATGTACTCCGCCGCCTTCATCTTTGAGCCCGGAACCTATGACGAACGCTTCCACGCGCTGGACGCGCAGATCGAGGCCGCCGCCCTTGCCAACCCGGGCTTTCTGGGCCGCGAAACCTGGCAGTCGGAGGACGGCAAGCGCTTCAACGCCACCTACTACTGGACCGATCTGGAGGCCCTGAAAGCCTTCTCGCAAAACCCGCAGCACCTGGAGGCCAAGCGCGACTACCAGCGCTGGTACAAGGGCTATCACATCGTCATCTCCGAAGTCATCCGCTCCTATGGCGATGGCACGCTGAACCACATCACACCCGACCACCGTTCCCAAAACCCATAAACACAACAAGCAGAGACCCACCATGAGCAAACCCCATTTCCACTGGACTCTGTCCGAGCGCGCCGCCAAGATGAACCCGTCGGTGATCCGCGAAATTCTCAAGGTCACCGAGCGCCCCGGCATCATCAGCTTTGCCGGCGGCCTGCCCTCTTCCAGGACCTTTCCGGTAGCGGAGTTTGAAGCCGCCTGTGCCAAGGTGCTGCGCGACGACCCGGCCGGCGCCCTGCAATACGCCGCCAGCGAAGGCTATGCACCGCTGCGCGAAACCGTGGCCGCCATGCTGACCGAGCAGGCCGCGGCGCAGGGCCAGCACTGGGAGGTGAACCCCGGCAATGTGCTGATCACCACCGGCTCGCAGCAGGGCCTGGACCTGGTGGCCAAGGTGCTGCTGGACAAGGGCAGCCGCGCGCTGGTGGAGTCGCCCACCTACCTGGGCGCGGTGATGGCCTTCACGCCCATGGAACCCGAGGTGCTGAGCGTGGCCAGCGACGACCAGGGCGTGGACCTGGCCGACCTGCGCGCCAAGGCCCATCACAAGGGACAGGCCGCGCGCTTTCTCTACGTGCTGCCCAACTTCCAGAACCCCACCGGCCGCACCATGGGCGAGGCACGGCGCGACGCCCTCAGCCACGCCGCCGCCGACCTCGGCCTGCCGCTGATGGAAGACAACCCTTATGGCGACCTGTGGTTTGACACGCCGCCGCCGCCCTCGCTGACCGCGCGCAACCCCGAAGGCGGCATCTACCTGGGCTCGTTCTCCAAGGTACTGGCGCCGGGCCTGCGCATGGGCTTTATCGTGGCGCCCTCGGCCGTCTACCCCAAGCTGCTGCAGGCCAAGCAGGCGGCCGATCTGCACAGCCCCGGCTTCAACCAGCGCATGATTTATGAGGTGATGCAGGACGGCTTTCTGGCCCGCCATGTGCCCACCATACGCGCCCTCTACAAGAGCCAGCGCGATGCCATGCTGCAGGCCTTGGCCCTGCACTTCCCCGACAGTGCCGCAAACCCGGAGCAGTCGCTGACCTGGAACACGCCCGCGGGCGGCATGTTCCTGTGGGCGCGTCTGCCGGCAGGCATGCACGCGGTCGACCTGCTGCCGCATGCGGTGGACAAGGGCGTGGCCTTTGTGCCGGGTGCGCCTTTCTACGCTGGCGAGCCCGACACGCGCAGCATGCGCCTCTCGTTTGTGACGCCCAGCGTGGAAGAGATTCACCGCGGCGTGGCGGCGCTGGCAGCGGCCATCAAGGAACAGCAGGCGCGTTGATGGTTGCCACGCGCCCCTTCAGCCAGGTCGACGTTTTTAGCGCCAAGCCCTACTTCGGCAACGCCCTGGCCGTGGTGCTGGACGGCACGGGCCTGAGCGACGCAGCCATGCAGCGCTTTGCGTTGTGGACCAATCTGGCCGAGACCACCTTTGTGCTGCCGCCCACGCCCGAAGCCGCCGCACAGGGCGCCGATTACCAGCTGCGCATCTTCACCACCGCCTACGAGATGCCCTTTGCCGGCCACCCCACACTGGGCAGCTGCCACGCCTGGCTGGCGCACGGCGGCGTGCCCAAAGACCCGACGCGCATCGTGCAGCAGTGCAAGGTGGGGCTGGTGTCACTGAAGCGCGACGGCACACGCCTGGCCTTTGCCGCGCCGGCGCTCACGCGCTCTGCGATTGCTGCC
Source organism: Comamonadaceae bacterium (assembly GCA_947372425.1). Taxonomy (GTDB): domain Bacteria; phylum Pseudomonadota; class Gammaproteobacteria; order Burkholderiales; family Burkholderiaceae_C; genus Allorhodoferax. The sequence continues at coordinate 8,857 of CANBTQ010000050.1, forward strand.
GATGTGCTGCCGGCCTTGCTGGCGGCGCTGGGTCTACAGGCGGCGCAGGTACTGGCCTGCCAACATCTGGTGAACGGCCCGCGCTACTTCGGCCTGCTGGTGGACAGCGCACACACCGTGCTCGATCTGAAACCCGACTTTGCCGCCGTGAAGGCAGTGCTGGCACAGGGCGGCTGCAGCGGGGTCGGCGTGGCAGCGTTGGACGCGGCCAGCCCCAGCAGCGGGCTGATCCTGCGCTCCAACCGCGAAGCGCGGGCCTTTGGCGCCAGCGCGCGCAGTGGCGCCGCCGCCCACGCCGCCAGTGAAGAACCCAGCGTGGAAGTGCGCATGTTTGTCAGCGACGCCGTGGTGGCCGAAGACCCGATCACCGGCAGCTTCAACGCCAGCCTGGCCCAGTGGCTGATTGCCGACGGTCATGCACCGGCGCACTATGTGGCAGCCCAAGGCAGCTGCATAGGCCGCGAGGGCCGCGTCTACATCGAGCAGGATGCCGCGGGCCAGGTCTGGGTGGGCGGCGACTCGGTGACTTGCGTGCAAGGTACAGTGCGGCTTTGATTGGCGCCGCCCGAGCCTGCAGCAGCGGGCCACCCGCCGCCCCAGCCCTCGTTACCGGACCCGTTCTCCCATGCCCCTGCACATCCACACCCCCCTGATCGAATCGACGCCGCTGTCGCTGGCTGCCGGGCGCGCCGTCTGGCTCAAGCTCGAGGCCTTGCAGCCGCCGGGCTCGTTCAAGATTCGTGGCATGGGTGCGGCCTGTGCGCACTATGCGCAGCAAGGCGCGCAGCGCTTTGTCTCCTCGTCCGGCGGCAACGCCGGCCTGGCCGTGGCCTATGCCGGGCGGCATCTGGGCATCGCCGTGACCGTGGTGGTGCCCGCCTCCACTTCGGAGCGCGCCAAAGAACTGCTGCTGCAGCAAGGCGCAGAGCTCATCGTGCACGGCGCCAGTTGGCAGGAGGCCAATGCCCTGGCGCAATCCATGCTGCAGGCCAGCGATGCTTTTTTGCACCCCTTTGACAACCCGCTGCTGTGGGCCGGCCACGCCAGCATGATCGATGAGGTGGCGGCCACCGGCAACAAGCCCGATGCGGTGCTGCTGGCGGTGGGCGGCGGTGGCCTGTTAGCCGGTGTGATGGAAGGCCTGGCGCGCAACGGCTGGGACGATGTGCCGGTGCTGGCCGCAGAGACGGAAGGCGCCGCCTCCCTGCATGCCGCCATGCAGGCCGGTGCGCGGGTGGAGTTGCCGTCTATTACCAGCATCGCCACCTCGCTGGGCGCACGCCAGGTTTGCGAACGCGCCTTCGAGCTGAGCCAAGGCGGCAAGGTAAGAAGCGTGCGGGTATCAGACCGGGATGCGGTGGCCGCCTGCAACCGTTTTCTGGACGATCACCGCCTGCTGGTGGAGCCCGCCTGCGGTGCCGCGCTGGCCGTGGCCTATGCCAACGCGCCGGCCTTGGATGATGCGCGCAAGGTATTGATAATCGTCTGCGGCGGCGCCACCGCCAGCATCGAAAATCTGCGGCAATGGACCGCCCGGCTTGCATAAGAAAAAAGGAGACCGCAATGCCCCCTTACGAACTGGCCCAACTCAATATCGCCCAGATGAAGGCTCCGCTGGACGCGCCCGAGATGGCCGACTTCGTGGCCAATCTGGACCGCATCAACGCGCTGGCAGAAAGCGCGCCCGGCTTTGTCTGGCGCCTGCAGGACGACGCCGGCAACGCCACCGCGCTGCGCCCCCTGGGCGACACCACCCTGGTCAACCTGTCGGTCTGGACCGGCGTGGAGCCGCTCAGCGAGTTTGTTTACAAATCGGCCCATGTGGACATCATGAAGCGGCGCAAGCAATGGTTTGAGCGCGTGCAGGAGGCCACCACCGTGCTGTGGTGGGTGCCGCGGGGCCACCGCCCGGACAGCCACGAGGCACTGCAAAAATTGCAGACCCTGCGCGCCATGGGACCGACCGACAAGGCTTTTGGTTTCAAGCTGACCTTTGCCGCGCCCCTATGAAAACCATAGGCCTGATTGGCGGCATGAGCTGGGAGTCCAGCGCGCTCTACTACCGCCAGATCAACGAAGCCGTGCGCCAGCAACTGGGCGGCCTGCACTCGGCCAAGCTGCTGCTGCACAGCGTGGACTTTCATGCCATCGAAACCCTGCAGCGCGCCGGTGACTGGGCCGCTGCCGGCGAACTGCTGGCCGATTGCGCACGCAGCCTGGAAGCCGCTGGCGTCGACTTTCTGCTGCTGTGTACCAACACCATGCACATCGTGGCGCCGGCCATTGCCGCGGCCGTGCGCATCCCGCTGCTGCACATTGCCGACCCCACCGCGCAGGCCATCCAGGCGGCAGGCCACAGCCGGGTTGGTCTGCTGGGCACGCGCTTCACCATGGAGCAGGACTTTTATGTGGCCCGACTGAAGCAGCAGGGTCTGCAGGTGCTGCTGCCCGAACCAGCAGACCGCGACACCGTGCACCGCATCATTTTCGAAGAGCTGTGCCTGGGCAAGACCCTGGAGGCATCACGCCAGCAGTACCGCCGCATCATGGCCCAGCTGGTCCGCGATGGCGCCGAGGCGATTATTCTGGGCTGCACCGAAATCACCTTGCTGGTGGGCGCAGCAGATGCAGATGTGCCGCTGTTCGATACCACCGCACTGCACGCCCTGGCTGCAGTAGATATTGCGCTGCGCTGAAGCACAGCTGCCGCGCATCGAAAGCTTGGATTAATTCCGGCGGAATTCGTTGGGACAGCATTTCATGACACACTGCGGCCCTTTATGTCTCGCACCACTTCCACTTCCCACCCGGATACGCCCCCAACGGCCCGCTTTCTGAGCGGCTCGCTGCTGCGCCATGTGGTGGTCATGGCGGGCACCGGCGCCATCGGGCTGGTGGCGGTGTTTGCGGTGGACCTGATCAACCTGTTTTACATCTCGCTGCTGGGCGAAAAGCAGATTGCCGCAGCCGTCGGTTTTGCCGGGGTGGTGGCGTTTTTCCACACCTCGATTTGCATCGGCATGATGATTGGCATCACCGCCTGCGTGGCCCGCCTGATTGGCGCCAACCAGTTGCAGGACGCACGCCGCATGGCCAGCCACAGCCTGCTGATCATGCTGGCCATCACCGTGGTGCTGGGTCTGGGCACGGTGCTGTTTCTGGGCCCGCTGCTGGCGGCGCTGGGTGCCACCGGCGAGGTGGCCCGGCTGGCGCAGCGCTACCTCACCGTCACCATGCCGGCCCTGCCCCTGCTGGGCCTGGGCATGGCCAGCTCGGCACTGCTGCGCTCGGTGGGCGATGCACGCCGATCCATGACCGTGACGCTGGGGGCCGCGGCCGTTACCGCCTGTCTGGATCCGCTGTTCATCTTTGCCTTCGGCCTGGGCCTGGATGGTGCGGCCATGGTGTCGGTGATCTCGCGCAGCGTGATGTTTGCACTGGGCCTGCACGGTGTGTGGCGCGCGCACCGCTTGCTGGGCCCGGTGCAGCGGCCGCGCTTTGGCGCCGACGCCTGGACCCTGGCTGCCATCGCCGGGCCTGCCGTGCTGACCAATCTGGCCACGCCGGTGGGTGCAGCCTTTGTCACGCACAGCGTGGCGCAATTCGGCGCCTCGGCCGTGGCCGGCCAGGCCACCATAGACCGGGTTACACCAGTGGCCTTCGGGCTGATCTATTCGCTCAGCGGTGCGGTCGGCCCCATCCTGTCGCAAAACCTGGGCGCCCGGCACTACGACCGGGTGCGCGAGGGCATGCGCGCCAGCCTGTGGTTCATGTTGCTGGCCGTGGCAGCGGCCTGGCTGCTGCTGGCCGTGCTGCAGGGGCCGTTGATCCGCGCCTTCTCGCTCGACGGCATGGCCGCCACCATGGTGCATGCGTTTTGCAGCTGGATCTGCGCCAGCTTCTTTTTTGCCGGCGCACTGTTTGTGGCCAATGCCGCCTTCAACAACCTGGGCCGCCCCTTGTGGTCCACCGGCTTCAACTGGGCCCGCGCCACGCTGGGCACCATCCCCTTTGCCTGGTGGGGCGCGCATTACGGGCCGGTGGAGGTGATGGCCGGGCAAGGCGCCGGGCTGGTGATCTTCGGCAGCCTGGCTATGCTGGCCTCGCTGCGGCTGACACGGCAACTGGGCGCCAGCACTGCTGCGACCTGATTTGCCAAGCCAACCGCAAGGCTTGGCGTGTTGCAAATGAATCGTGCACGTCATGTGATTGCAATATGCCAACCAATGTGCCCGCCGACAACCCGGCGCACCCCGACACCAGCGGCATCACGCGGTGCCGGAGCGCAAGCCTTTTGCCCGGGATCCCAAGCTTTTTGCCGGCCGCCAAAACGTCCCTCAGGTGACCGCGCCAGACACCGTGCGCGATTACAGTGCGACGATGGGAACTCTTTATCTGGTCCGCCACGGACAAGCCTCGCTGGGTGCCGCCGACTACGACCAGCTGAGCGAACTCGGCCATCGCCAGAGCCAGCGCCTGGGCGAAAGCTTTGCCGCCCGCAACCTGCAGTTTGACGCGGTGCTGCGCGG